>NZ_RAWF01000569.1:0-885 GCF_003612075.1 Corallococcus sp. CA041A | reverse complement strand
AGAGCGCCTAACAAAAGTCAGGTTTGAAGACTGCGGAAGAGGATCAGGCAGCAGCCCAGAACGAGGAGGCCGAAGTGGATATCGTCCCGGCGTTCATCGCGCACGCGCAGACGCCGCTGCCGGTTCTTCCACGCGTTGGTTCGATCCACCACCCAACGATGCCGCCCCAGCCGCTGCTTCGATTCGATGCCGGGTCGCGCAATGCGAGCGGTGATGCCGCGCCGACGCAAGCCGCGTCGGTTTTTGCGCGAAGAGTACGCCTTGTCGGCATGCAGCTTGTCGGGCCGGTGACGAGGATGACCGCGGGGTTGCTTCACATCCGGCACGGCGTCCAGCAGAGGGAACATCTCGTGCGTGTCATGGACGTTGGCCCCCGTCAGGCTCTCAGCCAGCGGCTGGCCCTTGGTGTCGACGAGAAGATGATGCTTGCTGCCCGCCTTCGCTCGGTCCGTCGGGTTCTTGCCCGTGAGGGCCCCCCTTTTGAGGCTCGGACCGTCGAGGAGTCGATGGAGGCACGGGAGAAGTCCACCTGGCTGCGCTGGCCCAGTTCGTTGAGCAGCACGCGCTGGAGTTGCTCGAACACCCCGGCACGAGTCCACTGCTCCAGGCGTCGCCAAGCTGTCATCCCCGACAGGCCGAACTGCTTCGTCGGAAGCATCTCCCAGGGGATACCGGTCCTGAGCACGAAGACGATGGCCTCAAAGGCGGCTCGGTCGTCGGCCCGTGGTCGGCCGGGCTTCTTCTTCTTCTTGGGAACCGGAAGCAGTGGAGCCACCCGCTCCCATAGCGCGTCCGGTACGAGGTCGCGAGCCATGAAGCCCAGGTGCTCATGGCCCGGCTCTCCGGCCACCCTCCCTTTCAAACCTGACTTTTGTTAGGCGCTCT
>NZ_RAWF01000568.1:0-890 GCF_003612075.1 Corallococcus sp. CA041A | reverse complement strand
GCAACAGGCCCTTGACGTACCAGTCCATGGCCCGTCGCCGTTCGACTCGGCCCAGGCCCGAGAACATCGACTCGAGGAAGCTCTCCAGCTCCCCCTCCAACCGCTTCAGTTGCGTCGGTGTCATGCAGGGGGAACAGTCCGCCCACCCTCACGCATTCTTGATGTGACCAAGTCGTACTAGAGCGCCGATCAGGTTACGTCGAGGGAGCAGGCAAGCGGCAGAGGATCGACGCGGGCTGTCGCCGTGTGATCAGGTCGCCACCTCACGGAGGTGGCTCGTGGAACGCTGGAAGCCGACTGTGGAGCAGAGCACCCGGGAGCAGCGCCTGCTGAAGCTTGCGGGCAAGAGCAGGAAGCTCTTCGTCTTCCTGCGCGAGCACCGGCACGAGTTGTTCGACGAGGCCTTTCAGGACGAACTCGAGGCGATGTACCGACAAACGGGCCAGGGGCAAGAGCCGCAGCCGCCCGCGATGATGTGCATGGCGCTGCTGGTGCAGGCCTACACGCAGGCGTCGGACGCCGAAGCCGTGTGTCTGTCGGGCACTGACAGCCGGTGGCGAATGGTCTTGGACCGACTGGGTGCCGACGAGGACGAGCCAGCCTTCTGCCAGGGCGGGCTGCAGCAATTCCGGGAGCGACTCATCGCGACCGAGATGGACCGCCGACTGCTGGAGCGCACCGTCGAGGTGGCGAAGCGGACGAAGGGGTTCGATTCGAAGAAGACGCCGAAGACGCTGCGAGTGGGGGTGGACAGCCGCCCTTTAGAGCGCCTAACAAAAGTCAGGTTTGAAAGGGAGGGTGGCCGGAGAGCCGGGCCATGAGCACCTGGGCTTCATGGCTCGCGACCTCGTACCGGACGCGCTATGGGAGCGGGTGGCTCCACTGCTTCC
>NZ_RAWF01000567.1:0-891 GCF_003612075.1 Corallococcus sp. CA041A | reverse complement strand
CTAGGGGGTGTCCCTAAACGAGAGAAGATGAACTGCGGCCGAGGGTAGCAGTCGTGCCCTCGGCCGAGCATCAGCAGGTGGGGTTGCACTGAAGCGGGGCCATTGCCTACCCCAGGGGATGCACCGACATGAACTCACCGACCAGGAATGGAAGCGCATCCGCCCGCTTCTGCCTCCGCGGCGGGGCCGGCACTCGCTCAAAGGCGAGCGTCTGTTTGTCAGCGCCGTGTACTGGCTCGCCCGCACCGGCAGCCCCTGGCGAGATCTGCCCGGTCGATATGGCAAGTGGAAGTCCGTGTACAACCGCTTCAACAACTGGTCGAAGCGCGGCGTGTGGGAGCGGCTCTTCAAGGAAGTGCAGCTCGAGTCGAATCCTCCCGTGCCGGGGGACGAAGCGTCCATCCTTGATGGCACCACCATCCGGGCGCATCTGGACGCCGCGGGAGGAAAAGGGGGGTCCAACACAACGCTCTGGGACGCTCTCGAGGAGGTTTTTCGACCAAGGTCCATGCCCTCGTCGACAGCCGAGGACGGCCACGCCATATCGAGCTGACGCCCGGCCAGCGGCACGAGATGACCAAGGCCGACGACCTGATAATGCACGCGGTGGGCGCGGCCTGCATCGCCGACAGCGGGTACGATGCGGACTGGTTCCGCGCCCTGCTCAAGTTCTTCGGCATGAAGGCCGTCATCGCCTCCAAGCCGGAGCGCCCCAGAGCCCTTTCGAAGGACCGCAAGCTCTACGCCCTTCGTTATCTGGTCGAGCGGTTCTTCCATGGCCTCAAGCGCTTCCGCCGCCTCGCGACTCGATATGAGAAGACAGCCCGCAACTACCTTGCCCTCATCCACCTCGCCTGCACTCGGATGTGGCTCAATTAGGGACACCCCCTA
>NZ_RAWF01000566.1:0-904 GCF_003612075.1 Corallococcus sp. CA041A | reverse complement strand
CTCCCACGCGCTTGCCCATGTCGATGATGCCTCCTTGGGCCCGCGTCAGAGCACGGATGATGCCACGCACCGGAAGTGCTTCCCGGCGCGGACGTCGCGTTCAAGTGACTGGAATGACAGGGGTTTCGCGGTGGTGCCGAGCGGCAGGCAGCCGTGTCCGGCGGGACACGGCGCGGCCCGGTGGCCACGTGCGGGAGTGTTTACAGGGCACCGCGCCCTGGGACCCTGGAGACAGGGACGCAAGGCGCGGCGGAACAACGGCATCAGGGCCCCGTCACCGGCGCCGTGACTGGCGACCGGTGACGCCGGGCCCGGCGCGGGACTTCAGCCCCCGTCGCGGATGCCGCCGTCGGTCAGCAGACCGCCATCCGTGAGGCCGGCGTCCGTGCCGTCACCGGCGTCGGTGGTGCCGGCGTCACTGGTACCGGCGTCGGTCGTGCCGGCGTCGGTGGGGGTGCCGTCCTCGGAGGTGCAGACCTCGTTGCGGCAGACGTAGCCCTCCAGGCACTGACCGCGGTCGCAGGGCTGCCCTTCGGGGTCGAAGCTGACGAGCAGGCTGCAGGCGGACAGGCCCAGGGCGAGGGCCGAGGGGACGATGAGCGATGAAAGGCGGCGCATGGCTAGTAGTTCCGGAGATCGTCTTCGTCGAGCTTGGGGCGCTTCTTCTCTTCCTCGCGCTTGCGCCGGGCCTCTTCGTCCGCCTTGCGCTTCGCCTCTTCGTCCGCCTTGCGCTTCGCCTCTTCGTCCTTCTTGCGCTGTTCCTCCTCGTCCTTCTTGCGCTGTTCCTCCTCGCGCTTGAGGCGGGCCTCCTCCGCGCGCTGGCGCTTCGCCTCGGCCTCACGCTCCTTGCGCGTCAGCTTCTTCGCGGGCGGCGCGGGCGGCGGCGTCGGGGGCGGCTCGAAGA
>NZ_RAWF01000565.1:0-917 GCF_003612075.1 Corallococcus sp. CA041A | reverse complement strand
CGCGGCGTCGGGTCCTTGGCGACGCGGCGTCTGCTCCGCTGCTCCGCAGACGAGCAGGAGGCTCCCTCTTCTGACGTCATCTCCCTTCTACAGGACCCATCAGATTGCTTATTCCGCGCAACCCTCCAGTCGGACAGGTTCGTGCGGCGCGGCGCGGACGGGGTGCCCCCGCATGGGGCTCGCATCCCGCACCAAGGGCTCCGCGCCCTGGCCAGTCCGACTGTCGGACAGGTTCGTGCGGCGCGGCGCGGACGGGGTGCCCCGCATGGGGCTCGAATCTCGCACCAGGGGCGCCGCATCCACGCCGAAGGCCTCGCAGCCATTGGACGCGCACCGCGCTCGAGGCCGCTCAGCCCGCGGCCCGCGTAGGACGCCGGACACGGCGCCACGCATCCTCCTGGCCATCGGGCCGGGGCAGGGCTTACCTTTCCCCCAATGCGTCCGCCGCCCGGACAACTGGCGATGTTCGACGCCCCGGCGCCCGGGCGTGAACCGGAGCGTTCGCGGCTGCCCTCGCGCGAGGACGCGCTGCCCCGGGCCGCGGACCTGGCCCGGCGCGTGTCCGCCCTGCTGGGCCAGCCCGTGCACCTGCGCCTCACGGACAACCGCGCCACCCTGGTGAGCTACCGCCGCCTCCCCGAAGGCGTGCGCCTGCGCCTGCACCACCTCTTCCTGGACGCACCCGACACCGTGGTGCGCGCCCTGGCCCTCTACGTGTCCGGCGACACCGCCGCCGGCGAGGTGCTGGAGACCTTCAGCCACGCCCACCACGGCCAGGTGCGCCGGGAGCGCAGGCCCGGCGCCCCGCTGCGCACTCGCGGCCGCTGCTTCGACCTCAAGGCCGTCCACGCCCGGCTGGACGCGGCTTACTTCGACGGGCGCGTGCACGCCGTGGAGGTGGGCTGGGCCCGCCGCCC
>NZ_RAWF01000564.1:0-927 GCF_003612075.1 Corallococcus sp. CA041A | reverse complement strand
TGGGCCTGCTCCGGTTCGGTGGACAGGTTGACTACGCTGCCAGCCTCTTGGTTGCGGCCCTCCGCTCGTATTCCACTGGGCTGACGTAGCCCAGGGCGGAGTGGCGCCGCTTCCGGTTGTAGAACACCTCGATGTACTCGAACAGCGACTGCTTCGCCGCCTCGCGTGTCTTGAAGCGGGTGATGTAGACGAGTTCCAGCTTCAGGGTGGAGAAGAAGCTCTCCGCCACGGCGTTGTCCCAGCAGTTGCCCTTGCGCGACATGCTGCATCCGATGCCGTGCGCCTCCAGCAGCTGGCGGTAGTCCTCGCTCGCATACTGGCTGCCACGGTCGGAGTGGTGCAGTTGCGGAGCGGGACCGCCGAGCAACGCCATATCGAGCGCGCTCAGCACCAGGCCGCGGTCGATTCTCTCGCCCATCGCCCAGCCCACCACCTTTCGACTGAAGAGGTCCAAGAGCACGGCCAGATACAACCAGCCCTCCTCGGTCCAGACGTAGGTGATGTCGCCCACCCATGCGCGGTCGGGCTGGCCTGGCTGGAAGTTCCTCGCCAGGGAGTTGGGCGCCACGGGGTGGCCGTGCGCGGAGTCGGTGGTCCGCACGAATCGACGCCGGGTGCGAGCGCGCAGGCCCGCCTGGCGCATCAGCCGAGCCACTCGCTTGCGGGCGACCCGCCGGCCGCGCGCCTTCAGCTCCGCGTGGACTCGCGGAGCGCCATACCTGCCCCGGCTCTCCTGGTGCACGGCGAGCACCTCGACGCCCAGTGCCCGGTCGCTCTTCTTGCGCTCGGACTCGGAGCGCTTCGCCCAGGCGTAGTAGCCACTGCGAGAAACCTCCAGATGACGGCAGAGGGAGGCTACCGGGAAGAGGGCCTTCTTCGCGTCGATGAAGGCGAACTTCATTTCATCTCCTTCGCGAAGAAGGCCGC
>NZ_RAWF01000563.1:0-982 GCF_003612075.1 Corallococcus sp. CA041A | reverse complement strand
CTAAGCCATCCCGACTAATTCCGTTCAGGGGTGTTGGCCCAGATGGGGAGCCTGCCGCGCCTGCGGACGCGGCGCAGCAGGAGAACGGCCTCATCATAGAAGGCGTCACGGTCCGCCGTCAGCATGCGGCTGAAGTAGGTGGACTTCAGCTCCTCCCAGAAGCCCTCAACCCAGTTGAGGGTCTCTGAGGTGTAGCGCGGCAACCAGAAGACGCGCACGTAGGGGACGGCGGCCTCAATCGCGGCTGTCGAAGCACGGCTGGTGAAGCAGCCGCCGTTGTCGAGCACCAGCACGATGCGGCGGCCTGTCCGCTTCGCGCGTTTCACCAGCGTCTCCAGCACGGCGAGGAAGAGAGCAGTGGTGACGCTCTTGGGCTGGTGCGCGAAGCGGAAATCTCCCGTCGGGTAGCGCACCGCGCCCACCACTCCCACGCGCACGTTCTTGCCCGGGGTGGGCAGTGCGAGGCGCTCGCCTCGGCGGCGCCAGGCGGAGCGCACCGAGGGCAATAGGTCGAACCTCACCCCGTCCGCGTACCACAACTCGAAGAGCGCGCCCGGCTGGGAGGCCTGCTTTTTCAAGGAGTTGAGGCGCCTTTGGGCGCGCGCTTTTTTGCTCCTCGTCCGCCAGCCCCTTGAGCGTCAGCTTCGTGCGTCGCCAGGCAAAGCCATGGCGCCGCAGCACCTCTCCCACCCAATCGGGGCTGATGCTCACGCCGGCATGCTGCTGAAGGTGCGCGGCAAGACGCGCGCACGTCCAGCGTGCGAAGGCGTACCCCTGCTCTCGCGGGTTGCTCTCTACGTCCTTGAGCAGCAGCTCTACCGCCGCAGGTGTCAGGCGGGAGGGCCTACCTGGATGCGCACGGGCCTCCAGTGCCTGGACACCTTCCTGGCGCCACCTCCGACGCCACGCGTACACGGCCCGGGGAGTGACACCCAATGTTCTGCCCACCTGGGTGGCGCTCTGCCCTTCGGCAGACAACAGG
>NZ_RAWF01000562.1:0-986 GCF_003612075.1 Corallococcus sp. CA041A | reverse complement strand
CCCCCCACCAGCACGACACGACCCTCGGACTCCATGGCGACTCCCTTTCGTGACCCACCACGGATATAGGTCGATTGACCTATTTTTTCACGACATTCGATTTCGCGTGAATAATCAGGCCGATTCCACGTCAGGCAGGCCAATCCACCGAGAGGCCCCCCATGCGCAGGAAGCTCGCCGCCCTCCTCCCGCTGTGTCTGTTCGCCATCGGCTGTGAGAACTCACAGCACGCGCAGCGGCTGGAGCGGCGCGAAGCCATCCGTGAGGCCCATCTGCGGAATCTCCGCGGCGCCGCGACCGGCTTCGAGGACACCCGCTGGAGCATGAGCCCCGATGAGGTGCGGGCTCGCTACCCCGAGGCGGTCATCGTGGATGGCGGCGGACTCGAACTTCAGTCGGAGCACTGGGACATGCCCGCGACAATTCGCTTCTCCTTCGACCAGGAGAAGCTCGCGGCGGTGACCCTCTACCTTGGCCCCCAGGGAGATCTCCGCGAGGCCCACCGCGGCGTCGCGAGCATGCTCCAAACGAAGTTCGGCGAGCCGGATGAAACCCGGGATTCGGCGGAGGAGGCCGCCCGTCAGAGGGCCGTGTTGAGTGCGCTCGCCGGTCTCGCCTTCGTCGCCGAAACCATCCAGGCGGTCCAGGAGCGGCGGCCCCCGGACGCCTCATCCCTGGAGCAGATGAACGAGCGGGCACTGATGGCCGCCGAGGACGCCTACTGGGATACCCGGGAGTACACCCTGCACAGCCGTTGGAACACCTCCGCGACGGAGGTCCATCTCCTCGGAAGGCGGGCCGGGGATCGGCAGGGCCTGTCCCTCTCGTACGTGAGCACGGTGCTGCGGGCAGGCTCCATCTAAGCCATCCCGACTAATTCCGTTCAGGGGTGTTGGCCCAGATGGGGAGCCTGCCGCGCCTGCGGACGCGGCGCAGCAGGAGAACGGCCTCATCATAGAAGGCGTCACGATCCGCCGTCAGCATGC
>NZ_RAWF01000561.1:0-1007 GCF_003612075.1 Corallococcus sp. CA041A | reverse complement strand
GCCCTTGAGCAATCGGAGCACAGCCTCCTTCTTCCGCTTCGCCGAGAACCGACCGCGCTCCGCCGTCCTGTCCTGCTTCTGTTGCTTCTTCACATCCACCTCGCGAGGGGGAGGTTATTCCCCCAGATAGGTGTCTCAAGAAATCCTGGGGCGGAGGACAGGCAACGTCCAGTCTGGTCCGATTTTCGGGTTGAGGTGCACGTCCATCTCATCCTCGAAAAGCACGGGCTCATCGGGCCGGGCGAAGGCCGCACGGCATTTCAGCTGCCAGAGGCGCTGGCGGCGTCGGCGCTCCGTCCAAGGGCAGCGCACCACGGGACGCGGACGCCTTCTCTTGGCCCCCACCGAGGCCAGGGCACGTCCCATCGTCGCGGGCGAGACGCGTACCCGGCCTCGCCTCTCCACCTCACGGACCAGCAACTCGCGCGTCCACGTCGTGCGCCGCCAACCGGACTGCTGGGGCGTGCCTTCCAGCACCCGGCACAACGTCTGCCGGAATCGCTCGTCCACTTTGCGCTGCCCATTCTGAGCGCGCCCGTCCAGGAGGCCTTCTCGGCCTGATTTCTGGAAGCGCTGCACCGCTGACACCACTGTGGACGTGGCGCACAGCAGCTGCCGCGCGGCTTGCGCCCGTGACTGTCCACTGGCCACTTTCGCTACCGCCAGGCACCGCCGCAGGGTGAGCGGGCAGCCAGTCCTCTCTCCCCAGCGAATCAGCCGCCTGCGGTCAGGACATCGCAGGCGTAGCTGTTGCCTTCCCTGAGGCAGGGCTCGCTTCTTCATCCGGTTCTTGCGCACACAAGGCCGAACGGCGCGAGCTCGCGCCCCTTTCCTTCCGCTCCCAGCGCCTGCCTACCCTCCGCCGCGATCGGGATTCATGGTAACTGTTCGCCGTGCCCCGTGCCGACGCCGTGCTGACCCGACCAGGAGGACCGGCGGGAGCGGTCGTCAGTCCTGACTCTTCGGGAGCGTGACGGTGCCCGGGTTCTCAATGGCGGCGAGCGCAG
>NZ_RAWF01000560.1:0-1008 GCF_003612075.1 Corallococcus sp. CA041A | reverse complement strand
GGCGCGTGCTGGTGACGGAGCGCTGGGGCGTGGCGGCGGAGGCGCAGGCGGGTGGCGCGCTGATGGGGCGGGTGTCGCTGGTGTACGCGGTGGGAGGTGACACGTGAGCGGAGGACTTCGTGCACTGGGTGCGCTGGGCCTGACGGCGGCGCTGCTGTCCACAAGCTGCGTGCGCCCCAGCGAGGACCGCGCGGTGCGGGACACGCGCGTGGGCCAGGCGGAAGCGGACGCGCTGACGGTGGAGGTGGAGGGCGGGCTCGCGTCGGTGCGGACGCTGGCGTCGGGGACGCTGGAGTTGTGGGGGCAGGCGCCGGTGTTCACCACGAAAGTCACCGCGGGCGCGGACGCGCGGACGGACTGGCTGTTCATGGTGCACAACGCGATGCCGGACGCGGTGCTGGACGCCGTGGACGAAGCGGGCACGCCGCTGACGGTGGTTGCGATGCCGGACGCGCACCCGACGGTGAAGGCGTGGCGCGTGGCCCTGCGGCCGGGGACGACGATGCGGCTGACCGTGGCGCCGCCGGACTGGGACGTGCGCGAGCCGTTCCGGTTCGCGGCGCTGGCGGACGTGCAGGAGGCGCTGTCGAAGGTGGGGGACGTCTACGCGCGGCTGAACCAGGACCCCACGTTGCGCTTCATCTTCTTCGCGGGGGACCTGACGGAGTACGGGACGCGCGAGCAGCTGGAGGAGTTCCAGCAGCGGCTGGAGGCGGGCTCGCGGATTCCCTTGTTCGCGACGCTGGGCAACCACGAGACCTTCACGGACGACGCGCGCGAGTACCAGCGGCTGGTGGGCCGTGGCAGCCAGCACTTCACCTTCCATGGCGTGCACTTCAGCCTGGTGGATTCCGGCAGCAGCACGGTGGATCCGATGGTGGAGGAGGCGCTGGACGGTTGGTTGGAGGAGGCGCGGGACGCGGTGCACGTGGTGGCGATGCACATTCCGCCGTTGGATCCGATTGGGGTCCGGGGTGGAGGCTTCGCGGTGCGCAACGAGGCGGCGGG
>NZ_RAWF01000055.1:0-40697 GCF_003612075.1 Corallococcus sp. CA041A | reverse complement strand
GGGCGGGGCGTGGCATCGCGGTTGCTTTGGGGGAGGAGGCGTCACCTCAACCCACCTAGGAGCAAGACCATGGGCACTCCCTCCGTGATTTTCGTCGCCAACAACACCAGCGGAGCCAACTGGCTGCCGGGCACTCCCACCATCGACCACGGGGCCCTCAGCCCGTCGGCGCCGCCCAACGTGTCGACGCAGGCGGGCCCGCAGAACCTGTTCACCGCGGAGCCCAACTGGGGGCTGATGGGGGACGAGGGCGCCGTGACGTACTCGTGCGGCGCCAGCCCGTCGACGGACCAGTTCGTGCTGTGGTGGGACAACCGCTGGTCGCACGCCTCCGGCCCTGGCGTCATCGCGAAGAGCAGCAACTACGACATCTCCTCCACGGTGTCGTTCAGCCAGGGCTCCGGCAACTACACCGTCACGGTGAGCCTGGCGCCCAAGGCGGCGAAGCGCTGACGCGCGTGCGGTAGGGTCGTGGGCCATGCCGCACGACCCCCTCGCCGATGTCTCCACTGCCGCGATGAAGGAGCGCGGAGGCTCGCGGGCGGCTCCCCGCGCCGTGCCCGCGCTGACGGTGGTGTCCCATCCGGTGCCCCGGCGCGTGGGGGAGCGGCTGCTGTTGGACGCGGTGGTGGCGGGGCGGACCCTGGCCCTGTCGCGCAACGGGCCGGACTTCGCGAAGCCGGGCAGCTCGCTGGGGCTGCCGCTGGCGGATCCATTCGTGAGCCGCAAGCCGCTGGAGCTCTCCGCCCTGCCGGATGGGGGCGTACGCCTGACGGTGCCGGAGGACGGCACGCACGTGGTCGCGGCGGGCGTGCCGCTCCATGGCGCGAGGGACTTCGGGCCGGCGGAGTTGATGGACGGAGTCGCGCTGGAGCTGTCGGGCCGCGTGGTGCTGCTGCTGCACACGGTGGAGCTGGACGGCGAGGGCATGGCGGACACGCCGGGCATGGTGGGCGAGAGCGCGGGCCTGCGGCGGCTGCGCAAGCACATCGAGCGGGTGGCGGACCTGGACGTGTCGGTGCTCATCCGGGGCGAGACGGGCACGGGCAAGGAGCTGGTGGCGCAGGCCATCCACCAGCTGTCACCGCGCCGGGATGGGCACTTCGTCAGCGTCAACCTGGGGGCCATCCCCAAGGAGCTGGCGGCGGCGGAGCTGTTCGGTTCGCGGAAGGGCGCGTACTCCGGGGCCACGCAGGACCGCGAGGGCTTCTTCCGCGCCGCGCACGGGGGCACGCTGTTCCTGGACGAGGTGGGCGAGGCGCCGCCGGAAGTGCAGGTGATGCTCCTGCGCGTGTTGGAGACGGGCGAGCTGTACCCCGTGGGCGCCAGCCAGCCGGTGAAGGTGGACGTGCGGCTCATCGCCGCGACGGACGCGCACCTGGAGGATCAGATCCGCGACGGGCGCTTCAAGGCGCCGCTGCTGCACCGGTTGGCGGGCTACGACCTGCGCGTGCCCGCCCTGCGGGAGCGGCGCGAGGACGTGGGCCGGTTGTTCTTCCACTTCGCGCGCGAGGAGCTGGCGGCACTGGGAGAGGCGGCGCGGCTGGACACGGAGGATCCGCACGCGGAGCCGTGGCTGCCCGCGCCGCTGGCGTCGCGGCTGGTGCGGGCGGCGTGGCCGGGGAACATCCGGCAGCTTCGCAACCTCACGCGGCAGCTGGTCATTGGAAGCCGGGGGCAGGCTCGCTTGCAGCTGGATCCCCAATTGGAGGAAGCACTGGGCTCGGCGGCGGGAGCGGGGGCCGCGCCGATTCCGCGAGGAGCACAGGCCTCGGCTGGCGTTCCCGCGGCTCCGGCTCAAGGCGCCGACGCCCCGGAGGCGCGCGAGGCGGCGGTGCCCCGGCGCAAGCCATCGCAGGTGACGGAGGCGGAGCTGCTGGCCGCGCTGCGGGCGAGCGCATGGGACCTGAAGGCCACGGCGGACGCGTTGGGCATTCCACGCCCGTCCGTCTACGACCTCATCGAGCGCAGCCCGAACCTGCGCACCGCCGGGGACCTGGGCGCAGACGAAATCATCCGCTGCTTCGAGACCTGCGGCGGCGACCTGGACGCGATGGTGCGCACGCTGGAGGTATCGAAGCGCGCGCTGGGGCGGCGGTTGAAGGAGTTGGGGCTTACGGCGAAGGTCCCATGAACGCAGTGGCACGCTTGCTGCTGAGCCGTCGCGTCATCCGTCTTCATCCCCTGGAGGGTTCCCCATGCGAAGCCGCGTCCTCTTCCCGCTGTGCCTCACCGGACTGCTGCTGGCCTGTGCCAGTGGCGCCCGTTCCACCTCATCCGAAGCCGCGTCGTCCGACAGCGAGCCGGTGCAGCCCTGCACGGTGAACCCGACGCCGCCCCAGGCGGACGTGCTGGTGACCATCACCGCCAGCACGGACGGTAAGGTGCACTTCAGCAGCACGACGGTGAAGGTGCTGCCCGGGCAGACGGTGGGCTTCGTGTCCCAGGTGCAGCAGGACCGGTGCATCCGCGTGCATGAAAGCAGTTTCCTCGAGGACCCTCGGCGGAACCCCCTGTCGGTGCCCGCGTGTCAGGTCGCTTCCTGGACGCTGAGCTCCGGGGATGAGCCGGGGACGAGAACGTCGCTGTGGTCCTGCCCGACGAGCGACTGCTCCAAGTGCACGCAGCCCACGCAGTCCGATGGCATCCGACAGACCATCAACGGCACGCTGGAAGTTACCGGGCGCAACGAGGACTGACGCCCGCGCCCCGTGATGCGGACCACGTCAGGGCTTGCGAGCCCTGACCGGCCTGGCGGACTGCCGTGGCGGCGCGGCCGGAGCCACGGGAGGACTGGTGCTCGCGGTGACGGCCTTGAGCTCTTCGAGGCCGAGCTGGATGTGCCGTGAGAGGTCCTGCGCCTTCGGGTCCTCGAGCCAGCGCTCGAACGCGACCTTGAAGACGGCGATGCCTGCCTCGGCGGCCAGGCTCGCGGTGGGCTCGGTGACGCCGCGCTTTCGAAGCGTGTCCGCGGCGGCCGAGGCGAGGGAGGCCAGCTTGATCAGCTCGCGCTCCCGCAGTTCCGAGTGCGCGGCGAGGAGCGCCTGGCGCGCCCGGGCATGCTCGCGGCGGTCCTTGAAGAAGGGGGCCAGGGACTCGAGGGCGGCGGCGACCGTGTCGAGCGGCGCGGTCCCCTGAGGGGCCTCCGCGATGGTGGAGACGATGCGCTTGTGGAGCGCGTCCGAGCCTCCGAACAGGACCTCCTTCTTATCGGTGAAGTAGCGGAAGAACGTCCGCTCGGTGAGCCCCGCGCGCGCGGCGATCTCCTCCACCGTCGTCCGGTCGTACCCGTGCTCCTGGAACAGGCTCATCGCGGCCTGTGCAAGCCGGTCTCGTGCGTTGGGTTCCCAGCGGCCCATGGGTCCAAGCTTAACCTGATTGCAGTCACTGACATCACTTGTTAGTAGTGATGTCAGTAGCTGACATCAAGGAGCTTTCCATGCGCGTATTCGTGACGGGTGCGTCTGGTTTCATCGGCTCGGCGGTCGTCCCTGAACTCTTGGGGGCAGGGCATCAGGTGGTGGGGCTTGCCCGCTCGGATGCTTCGGCCCGGGCCCTGGAGGCGGCGGGGGCGGAGGTGCATCGCGGTTCGCTGGACGACCCGGACAGCCTGCGTGCGGGAGCGGCGAAGGCGGACGGCGTCATCCACCTGGCGTTCATCCACGACTTCTCCCGCTTCGCGGACTCGGTGCGTGCTGACGCGCGCGCGATTGAATCCATGGGCAAGGCGCTCGAGGGTTCCCAGCGGCCCCTCGTCATCGCGGCGGGGTTGCTGGGCCTGGCGCCGGGACGCATCGCCGTGGAGACCGACGCGGCGGCTCCATCGGGGCGCGGCGCGTCGGAGGCGATGATGCTCGCGCTGGCCGAGCGCGGTGTGCGCACGTCCATCGTGCGGCTTGCACCGTCGGTTCACGGCAAGGGCGACCACGGCTTCGTGCCGCACCTCATCGCTTCCGCGCGGCGCAAGGGCGTGGCCGCCTACGTCGGGGATGGGGCGAATCGCTGGCCCGCAGTGCACCGGTCCGACGCGGCCCGGCTCTTCCGGCTCGCGCTGGAGCGGTCCCCCGCGGGTTCAAGGCTCCACGCCGCGGCCGACGAGGGCGTGCCAGCCCGTGACATCGCGGCTGTCATCGGCCGCCGGTTGGGGGTGCCGGTCGCTTCGAAGACGCCAGCGGAGGCGGGCGACTTCCTCGGCTTCCTGGGGACGCTCTTCGCGATCGATGCTCCTGCGTCGAGCGCCCGCACGCGTGAACAGCTCGGCTGGCGACCCGAAGGGCCCGGGCTCCTGGCGGACCTCGACGACGACCACTACTTCGCACCGGACGCTGGCACGATCCTGTGAGCGCGATGGAGGAGCGCTGGCGTCCCGGTTCTACGGGCCGGGTCTGACACGAGGCCGCTCGGGAGTCGCTGGACCGGCGGCGTCCTGCTGTCCGATGGGCGAGGGGAGGGCGCACGTTCGCGCAAATCGGACGACAAGTCTGTCCGTCCGCACGGATGAGAAGGTGAGAGCCCGGCAGGGCCTCCCCGGCCGCAGCGCACGAACCTGTCCGACAGTCGGACAGGTTTTGGAAGGTCGCTGGCAGGAGGTGGGGAGCGGGGAGGTCTGGGCGACGCTGCCCCGGATGACTCAGCTCAGCCCGAAGTCTCCCGCTGGCTCACGGCCATCATCGTGGCGAGCATGGTCGCGATGGGCTTGAGTCCTGCATCGGTCTCCGCGAACACGTCACCCGTGGTGACCGTGAGCGTCCGGCCGGGCTTCGTCACCCGGCCCTGCGCGATGAACTTCCGGCCCGCGGCGGGCGCGAGGAAGTTCACCTTGTACTCCACCGTCAGGACGGCGGCGTCCACGGGCATCAGCGAGTACGCCGCGTAACCGCATGCACTGTCGACGATGGCCGTGACGATGGCCGCGTGCAGATAGCCGTGCTGCTGCGTGAGGTCCTCCCGGAACGGCAGCTCGATGATGACTTCGCCCGGTGCCACGGAGATCAGCGACGCGCCAATCGTGTCCATGACGCGCTGGCGCGCGAAGCTGTCGCGAACGCGTTGCTCGAAAGCGGCGTCCGCTGGGGTGAAGACCCGCGGTCCAAAGGGTGGCCTGCCTGTGCTCATGGAAATGCTCCAGGTGGTCAGCGCTGGGGGGCGCTGCCGAAGCCGAGCTCGTTCCCGTCGGAGTCCCGGTAGGTGGCCCTGCGGACGCCGTCTTTGTACGTCTCCTGCTTCTCCGCGTGGATCCCCCGCTCGGCGAGCCGGGCCACGAGGCCGTCCAGGTCGTCCACGAAGATCGAGAGGTTCGCGTGGCCCGCGTGCTCGGGGCGTTCATCGATGAAGATGGACCGGTGCTCCGCGAGATCCCACACCGCCTTCGTGGGCGTGGCGACGAGCGTGGGCGGTCCGCCGAACAGTCGCGAGTACCAGTCGCAAGCCGTGGCGTAGTCCGAGACGGCGATTCCGGCGTAGAGGGCGAGCGGCATGCGCCGACGCTATGAACGTTGCATCTGCGCGGCAACACCTGGAGCGGCGAAGATGCCGTGCATTCACCAACCCGCGCCAGGCCGTCATGCGCGGTGGCTCAAGCAATGCCTCCTCACGGCACGCAGTGGGTGCCGTCATTCCGGTGGCAGCTTCGCGAGTGCGCGACGCAGATCATCGCGCAAGATGCTCGCGTCCTTCCACCGGGGGCGCGCGGTGAGCACGGTCTCTGTCAGGGACAGTCCCTGCTGGAGGTGGGCTCGTGTGTCCGGACTGGAGGCCGTCGAGCCCCATTCGCGAAGGAGCGCGCTGTAGGCCAGGCGCGGATCCAGGTTCTCGGGATCCAGCTCAAGTGCCTTCTGGAAATCGCTCGCCGCGGCCTGGAAGGACGCGTCTGGTTTCTGTCCCCGCCGGGCCTCCTCGCGAGCCTGGAGCGCCCGCGCTTCTCCCCGCCAGCGCCATGCCTGTGCGAGTGATGGGTTGAGCTTCAACGCACGCTCCAGCGCCTCCGTGGCCTGAGCGAGCGCAGGTCGTGGATCCTTCCCGTGCCTCAGCGCGTACGCGGCCACGGTGTGGTGCACCTGGCCCAGGTTGGCCCACGGCTCCGCGAGTCCGGGCAGCAACGTGGTGGCCTGCTGGAGTTCGACCTGAGCTTCCTTCGCGCTCGCGGTGGGATCCTGGTCGCGCAGCAGGCGCCAGGTCGCGCGCCACATGCGCACTTCACCCAGGTTGTTGTGCGCGAAGCCCACCTTGGGCGCGATGGCGATGGCTTGCTGGAAGGCCTGCTCCGCCTGGTCCAACAGGGGCTCTGGTGAATCTCCCCGGTCCCACGCCTCGCGGGCCTGGTCGAGCAGGATGGTCCCCACGCCGTTCTGGAGCGGCGGCAGCTTCGCGTTGATGGCGACGCCCTGGCGATAGGCCTCCAGCGCGCGGGCGAGTCCTGGCCCCGCGTCGCCGCCGTGATCTCGCAGGCGCAAGGCGAGCGCGCGGTGCACCTCCGCCAGGTAGAACCACGCGACGACGTGCCCCGGGTCGAGCGTGCTCGCGCGCTCCAGTGCCGTTCGAGCTTCCTCCAGGTCCGCGTCCTTCGACGGTGCGCGCGGATGGTTGGCCCGGTTCACGTAGGCCGTGCCCAGGTTGATCCACGCATCCGGCCGCTTCGCGTCCAGCGCCAACGCCCGTCGGTAGGACGCGATGGCCTGTTGCCGGAAGGGCAGCGAGTCCCCGCCTCGCCCGTCCTCTGAATCCGCCCACACCTTGAAGACGAGCCCCAGGTCCAGGTGGAAGTCGTAGTCGCGCGAGGACTCGGGAATGGATTCGAAGGCGGCGACGGCGGCCCGCAGTTGTTCGCGCGGATCCTCGTTCCGGTCCTGACGGTACCGGGCCCACTGCCACCAGCCCATGGCCAGCGCGTGGCGCGCCTCCACCTTCTCGGGAGCAAGCCGCAGCGCCTCCTTCGCCGCGTCGAGCGTGCGTGTGAGGAGCGGCTCCACGTCGCCTCCACTGCTGAGGCTCGCCTGCGCAAGGCTCCGGTGGAGCAGGGCCTCCAGCACCCAGGTATCCGCTTCATCGGGAGCCGCCGTGCGCGCGCGGGAGACGGCCTCCATCCCGCGCGTGTACGCGGGCAGCACGTCTCCCTTGCCGGACAGTTCCTGGAACAAGGCCTCCTGCTCCAACTCCGCCCGCGCTCGGTGCACGGCGGACACACTGCGGCCGATGTCCGCCGCCGCGTCGTAGGCCCGCCGTCCGGCCTCCAGGTCGTCCCGGGCCGCGTCGCGTTCACTCGCCAGGGCATGGCGCACGGCGCGAGCGAGCAGCACGTCGCCCCGGAGCCGTGGCGCTTCGTGGAACCACGGCAGCCGCGCGCCCAGCGCGTCCAGTGACTTCAGCGCGTCCTCGAAGCGTTCCTGATGGAAGGCGCGAAGGGCCTCCGCGTATTCGGGGGCGGGCACCTCCGCGCCTCGGCCCTGCTCCAGGAAGGCCAGTGCCGGGTCACGAGAGTGCGTCCAGGCTTCGCGCCGCTTCGCCTCGCGGCTGGCCGCGTCCGGGATGCGGTCCGCCTCCAATCGCTCGCGCTGGTAGCGATGGCCCAGCACCAGCGCGAGCGCATACGCCACGCGAGGCTCACGGAAGCCCTTCGCCCAGGCGGTCTCCAGGTGCGTGAGCGCGGACTCCTCGTCCCCCAGCGCCAGGAACCCGCGCCCCAAGGCGTAATGGCCCGGGCTTTCCGCGACGGGACCTGCGTCGCGCATGGAGGCTTCGATGTCACGCATGCGGGCGCGCATCGCCTCGCGGTCCGGCCGCGTGTCGTGCAGGGGCGCCTGGCCG
Source organism: Corallococcus sp. CA041A (assembly GCF_003612075.1). Classification (NCBI taxonomy): domain Bacteria; kingdom Pseudomonadati; phylum Myxococcota; class Myxococcia; order Myxococcales; family Myxococcaceae; genus Corallococcus; species Corallococcus sp. CA041A. Next base: position 32,894 of record NZ_RAWF01000055.1, on the reverse strand, counting down.
GAGTAGCGGGCCTGGGCCTCGATGCGTTCGACGCCCTCGGTGAAGCGCCGGGTCAGGGCCTCGCGCCGAGACACTTCCCGCCGGGCCATCACGCCCTGGCCCACGGCGCCCGCCACGGCGAACCCGGTGATGCTCGCGACGACGACGGCGACCCTGTGACGGGCCATCCACTTGCGCACGCGGTACGTAGGGCCCGTGCGCGCGAGCACCCGGTCGCCTTCGAGGAACCGCGTGAGGTCGTCCGCCAGTGTCCTCGCGGATCCGTAGCGCCGCGAGCGGTCCTTCTCCAGACACTTGAGGACGATGGCCTCCAGGTCCGCCGGAATCCCGGCGTCCAGCTCCCGAGGACGGCGAGGCTCCTGGGTGGCGATGCGGCCGAGCACCTCCAATCCATTGGCACCGGTGACAGACGGTTGGCCGGTGAGCAGGTGGTACAGCGTGGCGCCCAGGCTGTAGATGTCCGCGCGCCGGTCCAGCCGGGTGACTTCGCCCCGAGCCTGTTCGGGGGCCATGTACTGGGGCGTGCCCAGCACGGTACCGGTGGCGGTGGCGGCATCGTCACTGGACCAATCGCGCGCCAGGCCGAAGTCCATGACGTAGGGGCGCAGGGCGCCGTCCTCGCCACGCTCCACGAGGATGTTGGAGGGCTTGAGATCACGATGCACGAGCCCGGCCAGATGGGCCGCGTGCACGCCCAGCGTGGCGTCACGGAGCACGAGCGCCTTCTGCTCCACGGACAGCGTGCCGGCGAGCGTGTGCAGCGGCGCCCCCGCGATGTACTGCATGGCGATGTACGCGCGGCCCTGGACTTCACCGACCTCGTACACGCGGCAGACGCGTTCGTGGTCCACGCGGGCCTGGGCTCGGGCCTCGGAGATGAAGCGGCGGGACAGCTCCGGGTCCTCGTCGCGAACGAACTTCAGCGCCACGTCGCGGTGCAACCGCAGGTCCCGCGCGAGGAAGACGCGCCCCATGCCGCCCTGACCCAGGAAGCGAATGGGCCGGTAGAGCGTCCAGTGCGGCACCGGAAACGCGGGACCGTCCACCACGGCGGCGGGGGCCGCGCCTGGAGGCAACGTGTCGTCGGCGGTGTCTGGCGGATGCGCCACGCGCTCGGGCGTGGCGTGCGGCGCACCGTCGCGCGGACGTTCCTCCTCGATGGGAGGTGCATGCGGTGCGCTGTCGCGCGGGGACTCTCCCTTGCTCGCGGGGAGCGGCGTCTCCACCTCCAGGCTTCGGCGCAGCGACACGAGCGAATCCCCGGTGAGCCGCCCCCGCTCCACGAGGAGCTGCAACGGGGACACTCCGCGCCGCCCCGCCTCCTCGCGCAGGGCGTCCACGTCCTCACGGGAGAGCAGGCCTTCGGCCAGGGCCATGCGCAGCTCCGCTTCATTCGCCTCAAGCACGCGGGGAGCGTACCGGAGCCCCCGGCCTCCACGCACGGCGGCGCGGCGCGACTTGCGGTGCCCGGCCGCCCGTTCCCAAGATGCGCGGCATGAGCTCCATGTGGGTCCTGGAAACGCCGCAGCCGCCGCCGGACGCGCGCATCGCCTATGGCGAAGCCCCGCAGCAGTTCACCGAGCTGCGCAAGCCCAAGGGCAAGGGCCCGCACCCCGTGGTCCTCTTCGTCCACGGCGGCTTCTGGCGCGCGGAGTACGGCCTGGAGCACGCGGGCCACCTGTGCGCGGACCTGACGAAGCGCGGCTTCGCGACGTGGAGCCTGGAGTACCGGCGCGTGGGCCAGGACGGCGGCGGCTTCCCCGGCACCCTGGAGGACGTGGCCTCCGCGGCGGACCACCTGATGAGCGCGGCTCCGTCGCTGGGGCTGGACCTCTCCAACGTGGTGGCCATGGGCCACTCCGCGGGCGGACACCTGGCCATGTGGCTCGCCGCGCGGCACCGCCTCACACCGAAGCATCCGCTGTACCGCGATGCCCCGCTGAAGCTGAAGGGCGTGGTGTCCCTGGCCGGCGTGCTGGACCTCGCGCAGGGCGCCGCGCTGGACCTGGGCAACGGCATCGTGAAGACCTTCATGGGAGGCACCCCGGAACAGGTCCCGGAGCGCTACGCCGTGGCGTCCCCCGCCGCGCTCCAGCCCCTGAAGCTGCCGCAGGTCCTCCTCCATGGCACCGAGGACGACACCGTTCCGCTGAAGGTCAGCGAGGGCTTCCACGCCCGGGGCATCCAGCAGAAGGACCCCGTGCACCTGGTCCCCCTGAAGGGCGCGGGCCACTTCGAGCTCATCGACCCGCGCTCCAAGGAGTGGCCCCGCGTGGTCCAGGCCGTGCGCACCCTGCGCTGAGCGACAATGCCAGTCGGGCATCCCTGTCGTCGTATGCACTGGTATCGTGCCGTTCATGTACCTGAGCCGAATCTCCATCCGGAACTTCCGCGGCATCGAGGAACTCGACTGGGAGTTGCCGCCCAAGGCTCCACGAGCCGGGTGGCATGTGTTCATTGGAGACAACGGAGTGGGGAAGAGCTCCGTCCTGAGGGCCGCGGCACTCGCGCTCGTCGGATGGGAAGAGGCGCCCATGCTGCGCCTCAACTGGAATGACTGGGTGCGCTTCGGTACCAGTTCGGCGAAAATCCATCTCCGGGTCGAAACCGATCCGAAGGCGGATCGGCTTCCCGACCGGTCCACCGTGAAAGGGCCGCTGCGCGTGGGCGTCGACGTGCTCCGTCACCCCAAACCGCGGGTCGTCGGGTCCCCGCAGTGGAGGACGCGCGGCGCGCCGCCCGAGTCGAACATCTGGTGGAGCCCGCACGGATGGTTCTCGGCGTCCTACGGGCCGTTCCGCCGATTCACCGGCGGTGACCGGGAGTGGGAGAAGCTCCTTGAGGCGCAGTCGCGCGTGGCTCGCCACCTCTCGATTTTCGGCGAGTCGGTGGCGTTGACGTCCGGTCTCAGGTGGCTGTGCGAGCTCGCGCTGCTCGAGTACACGCCGGGAGGACGGCGGAAACCGAGCGCTGCACCCGTGACCGTGGACAAGGTGATCACGTTCGTGAACCAGCCCGGGTTTCTTCCCCATGGGATGCATATCGACGAAGTCACACCGCACGAGGTCGTGTTCCGCAATGCCTCCAAGGCGCGCGTGCCAGCGGAGAACCTGAGCGACGGGTACCGTGCCGTCCTCAGCATCACGTTCGAATTGCTCCGGCAGCTCTCGCTCGCGTACCCCAAGCTCGCGCTCTTCGACAAGACGGGGAGTATCGTCTCCCGGCCCGGCGTCGTGATGATTGATGAGGTCGATGCACATCTTCATCCGACCTGGCAGCGGGAGATTGGCCCCTGGTTCTGCAGGCACTTTCCCAACATCCAGTTCATCGTCACGACCCACAGCCCGCTGGTCTGCCAGGCGGCGGAGTCTGGCACCGTGTTCAAGCTCGCCGCGCCGGGTGCTGACGAGGAGTCGCGGTTCCTCACTGGCCTCGACCGGGAACGTCTTGTCTTCGGCAATGTGCTTGAGGCTTTCGGAACCGGTGCTTTTGGTCTGCAGCGGACGACCCGCTCGCGCACGTCGCAGGCGCGCGTCGATGAGCTCGCGGGCCTGAACGCCAAAGAACTGACGGACGGACTGACGAAGAAGGAGATGGCGCGGCAGCAGGAACTGCGGCGGTCCTCCCCGACCGTCGCGTACGTTTCGGAGCCGCGGGAGCCGAAGGCATGATCCGGCTGTCCCCATTGCGCCTCGACACGAAGGTCGCGAAGCGGCTGAAGGCGTATCAGCGCGAGGTCCTCGCCCTTCGCGGCTACACCGCCCGCGTCGCGGAGGCGAAGCGGCTCTTCTCCCGGTACAATGCAAAGAAGAACGCGACCTTCACGAGCGTGAAGGAGGTTCTCACGCGAATGTGTTCCGGCGCACGGCGCTGTTCCTACTGTGAAGACTCCGTGGCCGACGAGGTCGAGCACATCTGGCCGAAGGATCTCTATCCGGAGCGTGCCTTTGTCTGGGACAACTACTGCTACGCGTGCGGTCCCTGCAACGGTCCGAAGAACAACCAGTTCGCGGTCTTCGTCGGCACGAGCCGCAGCCCCACGCTGCTCGCCCACCCCAAGCGCAAGAAGGGCCAGCCCGCGCCCACGCTCAAGAAACCTGCCGCCGGCAAGCCGGTGCTCCTCGACCCGCGCAAGGATGATGCCACGCAGTGGCTGACGCTCGACATCCTCAACACCTTTGAATTCGTCGTGACAGCGAAGGGCAGGACGCGCGACGAGGCCCGGGCGAAGTACACGCTGAATGTGCTCGGACTCAATCGTGTCCCCCTACCGACCGCTCGTAAGCAGGCCTTCGACGGGTATCGGGCGAGGCTGGGGGAGTACTGCGCGGAGAAGCGCGCAGGTGCGTCCGCCAAGCGTCTGAAGCTGCTGCGAGACGCGCTCCTGCAGATCAGCCACCCGACCGTGTGGGTCGAAATGAAGCGGCACCACGCGAAGGTTCCCGCGTTGAAGTCGCTCTTCGCCGAGGCGCCCGAGGCGCTGACCTGGGTGCCAATCCCGGGCGCTGCCGCTCCCTGAGCGGCCAGCCAGCCGGGCCCTCTGCTCCCGGTCCGGATGGGGAACCGGGGGGAGCGCCTTGCGTCCGTTCGCGCCGCCGGATGCGCACCCTGTCCTTTCGGTCCAGAAGGCCGGGAGGAGCAGACCGCATGGCGACGATGGACGTGATGCGCGGGCCGGGCATGGAGCGGCTGTCGCGCGGCGCGAAGGAAGCCGCGAACCACCCGTGGGCGAAGAAGCTGGGCCGCATGGGCTACGCGGCCAAGGGCTGCGTCTACGCCATCATCGGCGTGCTCGCGCTGAAGCTCGCGGCGGGCGAGGGCGGACGCGCCACGGACAGCCATGGCGCTGTCTCCACCGTGGCGCGCGGGCCCTTCGGCATGGTGCTCCTGTCGCTGCTGGCCGTGGGCCTCGTCGGCTACGTCATCTGGAGATTCGCGCAGGCGTTCGCGGACACGGAGGACAAGGGCTCGGACGCGAAGGGCATCGCCACGCGCGCCATGTACTTCGTGAGCGGCGTCATCCACGGCTCGCTGGCGCTGTTCGCCGTGAAGACCGTGGTGGGCGCGTCACAGGGGAAGGGCAAGGGCACCCAGGGCTGGACGGCGACGCTGATGGAGCAGCCCTTCGGCCGCGTCCTGGTGGTGCTGGTGGGGCTGGGCATCGTCGGCTTCGCGCTGAAGCAGTTCCACACGGCGTGGAAGGCGAAGTTCCGGGAGAAGCTCACGCTCACGGGCCTGGCGGCGGCGCATCAGCACCGCGTGGAGCGGGTGTGCCAGTTCGGCATCGCCGCGCGCGGCGTGGTGTTCGCCGTCATCGGCGGCTTCCTGGTGCTCGCGGGCGTGGACGCGAACCCGGGCGAGGCCAAGGGCCTGGGCGAGGCCCTGGCCGTCGTCGCCCGCCAACCCGCGGGCGACGTGCTGCTGGGAGTGGTGGCGGCGGGCCTGGTGGCCTACGCCGCCTACCTGTTCCTCCAGGCGCGCTACCGCGAACTCTAGAAGAGGTTCCAGAGGTACTGGTTCGTCACCTCATGGTGGAACTGGATCTCCGCGTCCTTCACGCGGGTTCCCAGCTGCTTGGGGCAACGGTCCGCGGAGGACACCTTCAGCTCCGCGTACTTGCCCTGCACCTGCTCACCCAGCGTCTGCGCGATGAACTGGCTGCCCTTGAAGAAGCGCACCGCGTCGTAGATGTTGTCCGGCAGGAAGCGCGTGCGGCTGCGCTTGGTCTCCGCGTCCTCCTGCGGCTGCGGGCCCTCCAGGCCGGTCTTCAGCAGCGTGAAGAGCACCATGTACGGGTTCGCGTCCGGCGCCACCGAACGGCACTCGACGCGCGCGCTGCGCTCGTTGCCGAACGGGATGCGCACCATGGCGCCGCGGTTGTTCGCGGAGGCCTTGATCTGGTTGGGCGCCTCGTAGTGCGGATCCAACCGGCGGTACGAGTTCACGCTGGAGTTGAGCACCAGGCAGATGTCGTTCGCGTTGTTCAGGATGCGGTCGATGAACTCCCAGCCCATGGACGACAGGCCGTCCTGACCGCCCTTGTCGTAGAAGAGGTTCTTGTTGTTCTTCGACAGCGACATGTTGATGTGCATGCCGTTGCCGTTCACGCCGGTGACGGGCTTGGGCAGGAAGCTGGCCGTCAGCCCCTGCTGCGCGGCGACCTGGCGGCAGAGCAGCTTGTAGAGCTGGATCTGGTCGGCGGCGACCAGCGCCTCGCTGTAGGAGAAGTTCATCTCGAACTGGGAGGGCGCCACCTCCGGGTGGTCCTTCTCGTTCTCGAAGCCCATGGCGCGCTGCGCTTCCGCGGCCTTGTCGATGAAGGTGCGCAGCCCGTCGCCCGGCAGCGCGTGGTAGTAGCCGCCGATGGAGATGAACTCGAACTTGCCCTCTTCGTGGTAGTGGCGCTCGGCGTCACGGCTCTTGAAGAGGAAGCCTTCGATTTCCGGCGCCGCGTGGAACACCGTGCCGTCCTTCTGGAACAGCTGCTCGGTGGCGCGCTTGAGCTGGCCGCGCATGTCCGAGTGGTACGGCGTGCCGTCGCGCTCCAGCACTTCGCAGAACGCGAGCACCTTGCCGGGGCCGAAGATGTCGGACGGCAGCCAGTAGAACGCGCTCCAGTCCACGTTCAGGCGCAGGTCGCTCTCCGCCTGCGCGGAGAAGCCGCGGATGGAGGAGCCGTCGAAGGTGAGGTTGTCCGCGCTCTTGAGGAGGAACTTCTTGTCGTAATCCAGCATGTGCAGCCGACCTTCCAGGTCGGTGAAGCACACGGTGACGGCCTTGATGCGCTTCTCGTCGGTCAGGTACTTGATCCGCTCCTCGCGAACCTTGTCCGGCGACTCGCGCTTGATGCGCTGGCGCTTCACCTTGAGGTTGAGTTCCTCCAGCTCGTCGTAGGGAATCTCCAGGAAGTCCCGCAGCGGCTTCTGCTCCATGGTCCTGCCTCCAGGCGTGTCCCCGGTTCCGGAGTACCGGCGGGAACATCAAAATCGCGGTCGCAGGTATTTACATTCCGCGACCCAAAATCAAGCCTAATTTAGGCGGACTGAAGGCTAAAGGTCTTGTCGGGTCGCGCACGGACGCCTGAACGTCAAGGGACGGGGTGTCTGACGCCCCGGCCAGTGGACACTGCGCGCCGCGCTGCGTTGGTCGCGTGTCCGCATTCGGACGCGCAGCTCAAGGGAGGGGGACGAGCCCCTGCTCGGGCAGGGCGGTGCCGGCGGGCCACAGCACGTACGCGGCGCCCCGGGAGTGCTGCCAGGCGCGCCACAGCTCGGCGCGGGGGTAGGTGGCGTGGGTGGTTTCGTTGGAGCCGAAAGCAGGGTCGTTGACGACGACGTCGCCGGTGTCGGTGAAGCCCTTCACGACGATGAGGTGGCCGTCGGTGCGGCGGGAGGCGCCGCCGGGAAGCTCTCCGGGTTCGTAGGCGATGCTGATGCTGACGGGGATGCCGGCGGCGACGAGGCGCTCCACGGGGGCGAACGAGTCGAAGCGGGCGACGAGTCCGTGCAGGGCGCCGTTGGACATGCTGGCGGCGTAGGCGGTGTTGAAGCTCCAGTTGCCGGTGCCCTTGTAGACCCAGTCATAGGTATGGGCGGCGGCGGTGGGCACGGGGTGTTCCAGGTCCGCGCGGCCCAGCTTCCGGCTCCAGTAGCCGAGCAGCATGGTGGTGGACGTGGGGGAGCACCAGACCTCGCCGCCGTCGGGGTAGATCATCTGCGAGTAGCCCGGCACGTCGAGCACGACGCCCCACCCGGTGCGGTCCGACGTGGCGTCCTGGGGCTTGAGGCGCGTATCGGTGACGGCGGCGGCGAGCGCACGGACGCGAGGGCTGATGTCAGTGCGTTCGGAGAAGAGGTGGGCGGTGACGCGCAGGGCATCCGCGCGGCGCTTGAGGTTGAGGGTGTCGGTGAGGACGTTGCCGTCGGCGTCGCCCTGGTTGTCCACGCTGTGGCGCGCGACGGTGGTGGTGTCGAAGGCCCAGACGCCCAGCTCGTAGTCCTTGGTCCAGGTGCCTTCGATGCGGGCGGAGACGGTGAGCTTCACCCAGGTGCCGGGAGGCGTCTGCGCGTCGAAGGACGGCACCACGCTGTCGAAGCCGCCGGGGACGGATTGGACCTCGGAGGTGGCGGTGCCGACGCGGAAGGTACCGCCGTTGTAGAAGCTGCCGCCGTCGAACCAGCCGCCCGCGGGAAACGGGTCGGTGCCGTCCTTCGCGGTGGCGGGGTCCAGCTCCAGCGCGCCGTCGGCGGTGACGCGCGTGCCGTCACGGGAGAAGCGCGCGAGGTCCCCTGACACGGACGTCTTCTGCCAGAGGCGCGCGGGCGAGCCGGCCTCCGGAGACGACGTGTCCGGCGGGGCCGACGGCGGCGAGGAGGCGCAGGCCCAGATGCAGGTGGCCAGCAGGACAGCGGAGAGGACGCGAGCGCGGGCGTTCACGGGGGCGAGTTTCGCAAACGCTCATGCGTGGGCTCAAGTTGGATTCCTGGAAAGTCGAGCCGGGCAGACAGATTCGGGTCCAGGGGATGGAATGTCAGACGCGGTTGCTAGATCGCCGTGCGCGACCCTGCGGTGCGGCATCACGCTCCGTGGGTCATAGGCATGGCCTCACCCTTGGAGAATCCATGCGCACGCTCAAGGATCTGAGTGACTTCGTGGAGAAGGAGTCCGCGGCTGAAGGGCCTTCCGCTCAAGCAGAGTTGCAGTCCTGGCGCGAACGTTTCCGCATGGCCCGGGAACTGGCCATGCGGTGGAAGGCGCCGGAGCAGAGCCTCAGAGACTCATGAGAAGAGGCGGCTCAAGCCCAGAGGTCTTGCTCCAGCGTGTCTAGCAGCGCCAGGGCCGCCTCCGGCGTGGGCATGCCCGCCATCGTGATGACGCTCGCGTCGAGCTGCACCGCGACGTCCTCGCGCAAGGCCGCCACCGCGCGCCGCTGGGCCTCGCGCAGCGTCTCACGCTCCTCCGCGGACAGGCGCGGCCGGGCCCACTGGTCGATGTCCCACGACAGCGCGGCGTGCCGCGTCTCGTCCTCCGCGATGCGGACCATGGCCTCGCGCACCTCCAGGTCCCGCGCGTGCAGCGCCTGGTGGTGCGCGAGCAGTGCGCCGTACGTCTCACGCACGCAGCCCTCCACCGCGTTCTCCAGCGCCACGTCCACCAGGGAGCGCGGGGGCAGTTCCTCCACCACCGGACGCTGGGGCGTGCCTCCGAAGCGGTGCGCGAGCCGCTCTGTCACCCGGGCGTGCTGGACCTCCTCCATGGCGCTCCTTCGCGCCGCGTCCTGGAGGCCCACGTCCGCGCCGTGCATCGCCAGTTCATCCCGCAGCCGCAGGAACGCATGCACTGACGCGGCTTCGAGGTGCGCCGCGTTCGCGAAGTAGCGGCCCAGCGCCTCCGGGCTCTCGCAGGCTTCCGCGACCTGGAGCCCCACCGGCCGACGGCCGATGTTGCAGTTGGGGTCTCCCTTCTCCAGGACGCGCTTCTCCTGCTCCTGGAGCTCGCCGGAAGCGGAGACGCGCACCACGTGCTGCGTCAGCTCCGTGCCCGGTCCGCAGGCGTAGCCCTTCGTCGCGACGACGTTGAAGCTGCCATCCGCGTTCTTCTTCACCGCGCCATACTTCTTGTCTCCGCAGAGGAGGGAGTAGTCGGACGCGAAGGACTTGAGCACCGCCTCCTGTTCCGTGTCGATGGTGCCCAGCACCTGCTGGAGCTCCTCCAGCGTCGCGTGCGTCTTCACCTCGTCACCCCGGGTCGTCACCAGGAAGGACTCGCTGCAGAAGTCTATGCAGACATGGTGGAAGCCCGTGGTGACGTTCGCGCTCTCCAGCGCGGTCGTGCACGCGGGGACGTCGGTGGCTGTCGCGCAGGGCTGGCCGGAGGAGCTCACGTTGACGTAGGTGGCGGGCGCCTGGCCTCCGTTGGCGTTGATGTAGCGCAGCTGCACGAAGTCCTGCTCCGGCGTCAGCGTCAGGTCACTGACGGACAGGCCCTGAGCCGTGCAAGCGATCTCCGAGTAGCCCGTCAGGTCCACGCTGCCCTCCGAGCCATCACAGCCCGCCAGCACCAGGGGCGTGGCGAGCGAGGCGTGCAGGGCCCGCGAGAAGAGACGACGCAGTCGATGGATGTTCAAGGAAGGCTCCTGGGAAGGACGTGTGTCCGGGACCCTGAGCAATGCGGATGCCAGGGCGTCTTCCCGGCGAAGCCCCCATCTCGCGTTGCTCGGAAAGTCGAGATGGACTCGGAAAGTTGAGGGGGACAGGACATGGACGCCGCGCTCGCAGGTCGACCTGGAGCCCTACCGGCCGTCGGGGCAGACCGAGTCTCCCTCCTCCAGGATGCGCGTCTCCAGCTTCTCGACCTTGCCGGACGCGGTCACATGCAGCACGTACTGCGTCAGATTCGTGCCCGGTCCGCAGGCGTAGCCATTCGTCCCGATGACATTGAAGCTCCCATCCGCGTTCTTCTTCACCGCCCCCTGCTCCTTGGTCCCGCAGACGAAGGAGTAGCTGGACGCGAAGGCCTGGAGCACCGCCTCCTGTTCCGTGTCGATGGTGCCCAGCAACTGCTGGAGTTCCGCCTGCGACGAATACGTTTTCACCTCGTCACCCCGGGTCGTCACCAGGAAGTGCTGGCGGCATTCGCCCGTGCAGTTGTAGTGGAAGCCGGAGGTGACGGTCGCGTCCTCCAGCGCGGTCTCACACGCGGTGACGTCTGTGGCCGTCGCGCAGGGCTGGCCAGAGGAACTCACGCTGACAGAGGGGGAGCGCGTCTGGTCTCCAAGGGTGTCGGGGTCGAAGGAGCGCAGTTGCACGAAGTCCGGCTCTGGGGTCAGCGTCAGGTCGCTGATGGCGATGCCCTGGTCCGTGCACGCGATCTCCGAGTAGCCCGTCAGGTCCACGCTGCCCTCCGGTCCGCCACAGCCCGCCAGCACCAGGGGCATGGCGAGCGAGGTGAGCAGGGTCCGCGAGAAGAGACGGCGCAGTCGATGGATGTTCAAGGGAGGCTCCTGGGCAGGCAGTGTGTCCAGAGCCCTGAGCAATGGGGATGCCAACACCTCCTCACAGGAGGGAGGGCGCGCCGGAGGGCTCGAAAAGCCGAGCAGGACTCGAAAACTTGAGGGGCGGATCCTGTTCGCGGAGGACGACGTCCGCGTGGAGGTTTCACGGCTGCGTGAGCACCTGCGTCCCGGTGGCGCGCTCTACCTCTTTCAAGACAACCCGCCAGGCAGCCGAAGCGTTTGCCGGATGTCAGACCGAGTGGATAGCGTGCAGCTCATGCCGGACATCCGCCTGCCTGCCGAAGCGAAGTACAAGAACGAGCTGGACGCCCTCGCCGCGCATGACGACAAGCCCCGCCCACCGGGTTGGGCGCTGTCGCCTCGCGCCGTGGAGACGTACATCCTGGGCAGTCCCAAGCCCGTGGGGGGCGTGGCCATCACGCCCAAGTACGTAGGTGACAAGGGGCTCATCCAGGTGTGCATCGCCACGCTCGCGTCGGACCGCGCGCTGATGCTGGTGGGCGAGCCGGGCACCGCGAAGAGCTGGCTGTCTGAGCACCTCTCCGCGGCGGTCAGCGGCACGTCCGCGCTCGTCGTCCAGGGCACGGCGGGGACCAGCGAGGACCACATCAAGTACTCGTGGAACTACGCGCTGCTGCTCGCGCAGGGCCCCACGCCCGAAGCGCTGGTGCCGTCGCCCATCCTGCGCGCCATGCGCACGGGCAAGTTCGCCCGCTTTGAAGAGGTGACGCGCACGTCGCCGGAGATTCAAGACTCGCTCATCTCCATCCTGTCGGAGAAGCAGGTGTCGGTGCCGGAGCTGGGGGAGATCACGAGCGCGCAGCGCGGCTTCAACCTCATCGCCACCGCGAACACGCGCGACCGCGGCGTCAACGAGATGAGCGCCGCGCTCAAGCGCCGCTTCAACTTCGTCACCGTGCCGGTGGTGGAGGACCTGGAGCAGGAGATCCAGATCGTCACCAAGCGCGAGGCGGAGCTGCGCACGGACTACCAGGTGGGCGTGCCGCCGCCGGAGGAGCTGTCGCGCGTGCTGCTGACGCTCTTCCACGAGCTGCGCAAGGGCGTGACGAAGGACGGCAAGACGAAGGTGCGCACGCCGGGCGCGGTGCTGTCCACGGCGGAGGCCATCAGCGTGCTGTTCAACAGCTCCATCCTCGCGCAGCAGTTCGGCTCCGGGACGGTGACGTCGCAGGAGCTGGCTGCGTCGCTGGTGGGCGCGGTGGTGAAGGAGCAGGAGGACGACGTGAAGGCGCTGCGCGAATACATGGAGACGGTGGCCAAGAGCCGCACGGGCCCGTGGAAGGAGCTGTACACCGCGAGCAAGAAGCTCTTGAGGGGCTGATGGACCTGGCACTGCTCTCCCGGGTGCAGCACTTCCCGGTCCGTCACCACTCGCCGCGCACCACCGCGGTGCTCATGAAGTGGCTGGAGCGCGTGAAGCCCGCCGTCGTCCTGGTGGAGGGGCCCTGCGACGCGACGGCGCTGGTGGACGTGCTGTGCGACAAGCAGACCCGGCCGCCCGTGGCCATCCTGGGCTACCGCACGGATGGCACCCCGTCCTCGTCGCTGTGGCCCTTCGCTGCGTATTCGCCGGAGTACCAAGCGCTGAAGTGGGCCCGGGCGAACGGCGCGCGGGCGGAGTTCATCGACATCCCGGTGGGCGTCAGCCTCGCGGTGGACCGCCATGTGCCCGGGCCAGGCGTGGAGACGGAGGCCCCGGAGGGCAGCGAGCCCGTTCCCGATGAAGCCATTCCGCTCACGGAGGCGTTCGCGCGCTCGCAGGGGTTCCGCTCCTTCGAGGAGTTCTGGGAGGCGTCCTTCGAGGCGCCGGACTGGAGCCCGGAGCAGTTCCGGCCGGTGCTCACCGCCTGGGCGGACGTGGTCAACGCGGGGCCCCGGCTGGCCTACCACCGTCAGCGCGACGCCTTCATGGCGCGCAAGGTGCTGGAGGTGGTGGCAGGCGGCGTGGCGCCGGAGAAGGTGGCGGTGGTGGCGGGCGCGGCGCACACCGCGGCGTTCCTGGCGGGGGACGTGGATCCGAAGGAGGAGGCGAAGCTGCCCGCGGCCGGGCCGTGCGCGGTGACGGTGATTCCGTACAGCTTCCCGCGTCTGGCGGAGCAGCTGGGGTACGGCGCGGGCAACCGGGCGCCGCACTTCTACCAGAAGGCCCACGAGGCGAACTGCGACTTCCGGCGGGCCACGCTGGAGGTGCTGCTGGACTTCGCGTCGCACCTGCGGATGCGCGGCTTCTCCGCGTCGCTGTCGGACGTGCTGGAGGCGTACCGGCTGGCGGTGACGCTGTCGGACCTGCGCGAGAAGAGCGCCCCGGGCCTGGACGAGCTGCGCGAGGCCACCGTGGCCACGCTGTGCCGTGGTGACGCGACGCACGTGGACAGCTTCCTGTGGAAGAGCGTCATCGGCCACGAAGTGGGGCAGGTGGCGAGCCGCATCGGGCAGAACTCGCTCCAGGCGGAGTTCTGGCGCGAGGTGGGCGAGCGGCGGCTGCCGCGCACGGACAGCCCGGAGACGTTCACGCTGCGGCTCAACAACCCGGTGGAGGTGGGCTCCTCCGTGTTCCTCCACCGGCTGCGCGTGGCGGGCATCCCGTACGCGTCACTGTCCGGGACGGGTTCGTCGCGCAAGCAGGGCGCGGAAGCAGAGGCCGGCGGCTACGCGGCGCTCACGCGCGTGCGCGAGGCCTGGCAGGCGCAGTGGACGCCGTCCACGGACGTGGCGCTGGTGGAGAAGATTGTGTTGGGCGACTCGCTGGAGGGCGTGACGACGCGCGTGCTCCAGGAGCGGCTGACGCAGGCGAAGACGACGGCCGAGGCGGCGGACGTGCTCCTGGAGTCCGTCATCACCGGCTGCTCCCAGACGGTGGCGCAGGCGCTCAAGGCCTGTGACGCGCTCGCGGCCACGGACGCGGACCTGCCGTCGCTGGCGAGCGCGGCGCGGGGGCTGTCGGGGTTGATGGCCTATGGCACCTCGCGCGCGCACTCGGACGTGGGCGACGAGGCGGTGGCGGCCCTGGGGGAGAAGACCTTCGGCCGGGCGCTCCTGCGTGTGCGCGAGGCCAGTGCCTGCGCTCCGGAAGGCGTGCCCCCGGTGCTGGAGGCGCTGCGCACGCTGCACGAGGTGGCGCTGTCCCAGCCCCGCGCGGACAAGGAGGGCTGGCTCGCGGAGGCTCGCGGGTTGATGGGGAGCCACGCGGTGCACCCGTCGACGTCGGGCCTGGCCACGGGCCTGTTGTACCTGGCTCGCGAGCTGCCGGAGGCGGACGTGGCGCTGGAGGTGGGCCGGCGGCTGTCGGCGGCGGTGGAGCCCGCGGACGCGGCGGCGTACCTGGAGGGCTTCTTCCAGGTGAACGCGCTGGTGCTGGTGAAGAGCCGCGACGTGGTGAAGGCGCTGGATGACTTCCTCACCAGCGTGGAGCCGGAGCGCTTCCGGCAGACGCTGCCGGTGCTGCGCCGGGCGCTGGGCGCGCTGGGGGCCACGGAGCGCCGCTACCTGATGGAGAACGTGATGGGCGTGCGCCAGCTGAAGGACAAGGGCCGCGCGGTGAAGGCGGTGCTGGAGGAGAAGGACAAGGCGACGCTGAAGGACCTGAGCGCGGACCTGGGCAAGGCGCTCGACGACCTGGATGACCTGCTATGAGCGTGGACCCCAAGGACCTGGACCCGAAGGACCGCGACGCCCTGTTGCGCTGGCGGCTGGCGCTGGGCCCGGAGGCGGAGAAGACGGGCTCCTGCCCTTCCCTGAGCGCGCTGGGCGCTGGGGCGGGCACGGTGGACCTGACGGGCGACGACCTGGAGGGCCTGGATGACGCGCTCTCCTTCGTCTACGGCGAGCGCTCGGCCGGGCGCGGCGGTTCGAAGCCGTACCTGCCCAAGTGGCTGGGCGCGCTGCGCGACTTCTTCCAGGACGACGTCATCGCGCTGGTGCAGAAGGACGCCATCGAGAAGAAGGGGCTCACCCAGCTGCTCTTCGAGCCGGAGACGCTGCCCTTCCTGGACAAGAACCTGGAGCTGGTGACGACGCTGGTGAGCGCCCGGGGGCTCATCCCGGAGCAGGCCAAGGACACCGCGCGCGCCATCATCCGGGAAGTGGTGGAGGACCTGCGCAAGAAGCTGGAGTCCCCGCTGCGCACGGCGGTGATGGGGGCGCTCAGGCGGGACAGGACGAGCCCCATCCCCATCGCGCGCAACATCGACTGGCGCCGCACCATCCGCTCCAACCTGAAGGGCTGGGATGCGGAGCGCAAGCGGCTCATTCCGGAGCGCTTCTACTTCTGGCCCAACCAGCGCCGTCACCACGAGTGGGACGTGACGCTGGTGGTGGACCAGTCCGGCTCCATGGCGGAGAGCGTGGTGTACAGCTCCGTGATGGCGGCCATCTTCGCGTCGCTGGACGTGCTGAAAACCAGCCTGGTGCTGTTCGACACGGAGATTGTCGACATGACGCCCGTGCTGGCGGACCCGGTGGAGGTGCTCTTCTCCGCGCAGCTGGGCGGGGGCACGGACATCAACCGGGCGGTGGCGTACGCGCAGGAGCACTACGTGCGCCGGCCGGAGAAGACGCTCTTCATCCTCATCACCGACCTGTACGAAGGCGGCAACGCCGAGGAGCTGGTGGCCCGCTTGAGGCAGTTGGTGGATTCACGCTCCAAGGTGCTGTGCCTGCTGGCGCTGTCGGACAGCGGGCGGCCTTCCTATGACCACGCGATGGCGGAGCAGCTCACCGCGCTGGGGATTCCGTGCTTCGGGTGCACGCCCCGCAAGCTGGTGGACGTGGTGGAGCGGGTGATGCGCAACCAGGACCTGGCGCCGCTGCTCGCGTCCGTCGACAAGAAGGGGGAGCGTCATGGCTGAGGTACGGCCCGTCATCGGGATGGGCGCAATGACGGAGATCATCAGCGACAAGGCGGAGCTGCAGAAGGGCTCGGAGCTGTTCGACGGCAAGCAGCTCACCAACCTGTCGCGCTTCGAGAACCGGCTCTTCGCGGACGCGGCGGGCTCCGGGGCGACGCCGTACAAGGTGTCGCTGGTGTTCGGCGAGGCGCGCTCGGACGTGAAGGGGCGGTGCTCGTGCATGGCGGCGCGCTCGCGCCCCTTCTGCAAGCACGCGGCGGCGCTGCTGGTGGCGTGGGCCCGGGCCCCGCAGGCCTTCGTGACGGCGGAGGCGGCTCCGGCCGCGCCGGCGGGCTCCGGTGGTGCGAAGAAGAGCGTGAAGAAGGGCAAGGCCGAAACGGGCGACCTGATGAAGGCGGGCGTGGGGCAGGTGTCCACGCTGGTGCGCGAGCTGGGTCTGTCGGGCGTGGCGTCGCTGGGCGCGGACCGGCCGGAGCAGGTGCGCTCGCTGGGTGAAGCGCTCCGGGCCAACGGCCTGCGGCGGCTGTCCGCGCGAGCGGTGGAGCTGGCGGGCCTGTTGGACGCGGCGGCGGCTCGCACGGGGACCTTCGAGGCGCCGGTGTACGCGGACCTGGTGGCGGACATGCTGCTCACCGCGCGCAAGGTGGAGAAGCACCTGGGCGGCGATGCGCTGGAGCCCCGCCACGTCGAGGAGCTCATCGGCAAGACGTGGACGAAGAAGGACCGCGCGCCCGTCGAAGGGCTGAAGCTGGTGGAGTACGCGTTCTCCTCCAAGGTGACGCCGGACCGGTTCATGGTCCGTGAGAGCCGCTTCGTGGACCTGGTGTCGGGCGGGCACTACAGCGAGAAGCAGATCCTCCCCGCGAACCTCAAGACGGTGGCGCCGAAGAACAGCCACGCGGGCGCCGTGCTCCAGGGTGCGCACGGCGGGCAGTACCCGGGCTTCGCGCCGCACCGGCTGGACCTGGAGTCTTGGAAGGACGCGCCGTCGGTGGACCGGGCGGCGCTGGAGCGGCTGGTGGAGGTGGCGCTGCCGGACGTGGGCGCGGTGATGACGGCCTTCCAGGAGCACCGCAAGGACGTGTTCGCGCCGGACCTGCTGCCGGTGTCCGTGCGCGCGGAGACGCTGCTCGCCAGCGGGACCCGCTCGCAGTTCGTGGATGGCACGGGACGCGGACTCTTCCTGCCCGTGGACCCGTCGCTGGAGGAGCCGCTGTCCACCGCGCTGGAGGACGCGAAGCTCGTGGCGGTGCTGGGCGATGTGGGCCTGGAGGCGGCGCTGCCCACGCTGTTCCCCTCGGCCGTGGTGGTGCGGACGCCGGAAGGGCTGGACCTGCGCACGCTGGGACGCGCGGAGGACGTGCCCGTGTCGCCCCGCCGTCGCGGACGCGTGCGGGCCCCGGCCGCGCCGAATGCGCTGCCCCGCAGCGGCTGGGCGGACGCGGCTCGGGCGGCGGGTGCGTCGCGGGCGGCCATCGCGCTGGCGGAGGTTCGCGACGAGCTGGCGGACGCGTTCGCCAGCGGCCTGTCGGCGGTGAGCCCTCGCACGGTGGAGCCGCTGGTGTCCCGGCTGAAGGAGCTGGGGCTGGAGAAGCCGGGCGCGCTGCTGGAGGCGCTGGCGCAGCGGGCGGATCCGGCGGAGCGGCTGGACGACTTCATCAAGGTGTACCAGGTGCTGGGCATCGCGCTGGTGCGGCTGTCGGGCGCGGTGCAGGTGGACCTGTCCCAGTTGGAGTCCGTGCCCACTCACCCGAGCATCCACGTGCAGAAGCCGGAGGAGGTGCTGACCCCGGGCGAGGCCATGGTGCGCCGGGCTCGCGGGGAGCTGACGCGCTACGAGGCGGCGGCGCACGCGGCGCGCTACTACGCGAGCCTTGGGCCGGACGTCCTGGCGAGGGAGTTCTACCCGACGTGGAGCGACGGCGCGGCGAGCGCCTTCGTGGCGCGGACGGTGGCGGCGCTGGGCGAGAACGCGCTGGGCTCCGTGCGGAGCGCGCTCGGTGAGCACCACAGCCGCATGGTGCGCCGCACCGCCCTCCGCGTGCTGGGTGCGATGGGCGGAGTGCAGGCGCGGCGCGAATTGGATGCGGTGACGCGCAAGGGCCATGACATGGGCCTGCGCCTGTTCGCGAAGGAGACGCTGGAGGACGTTCAGGCCCGGGAGACGGGCGAGGCGGCGGTGGTGGAACTCTCGCGGCGCCGCAAGGAGAAGGCGGTGCCGCTGATGCAGGCGGCGCTGTCCGAGACGACGAAGGACGCGCGCGGGGCGGCCGTGGCCATGCTGGCGGACCTGGGCACGGTGGCCATGCCCGTGCTGCGCCAGGTGCTGCACGGGGACCCGGCGCGCGAGGTGCGGCGCGAGGCGGCGGAGGCGCTGGCCCGGATGGGGGACGCGGAGGTCCTCGACCGGTTCATCCTGATGGTGCAGGGCCGAGGCCACGACGACGTGGAGGCGAAGCACGCCGTGTACGCGCTGGGCATGCTGGGCGACGTGCGCGGCGCGGAGGCCCTGCTGCTGGCGTTCGTGGACGGGTGGAAGCCCGGCGTCGTCGCGGAGGCCATGCGCTCGCTGGGGCTGGCCCTGCTGCAGCCAGCGCTGGACCTGGCCGAGCGGCGCCCGGAGGAGCTGGAGCGGAAGGCGTTCCGGAGCGTCTTCGAGAACTTCCAGCCCACCGACCTGGCCAGGGCGCTGGAGGCCCGTCTCAAGGCGTCCCTCGAACATCCGGACCTGCTGGCTCGCGCGGCCGTGTACCTGAAGGTGGCGGCGTCGAGTACGGCGGTGGGCAAGCACATCGCCCAGCGGCTCATGGAGGTGCCCGCGCTGGCCGCGGACAAGGCCCTGGCCAAGGCGGCGAAGAAGCTGCTGTGACGCTCCGCTCGGCAGCTTCGAGGTGAGGTCGATGCGGGTGGGGGAGGCCGGCACGGGGAACGGCCTCCCAGCGCGTCCCGGTCCGACGCGCAGCCATTGCGTGGCGTCCCGAATCCGGACAGCCTCCGCGCGGCATGACGGAACCCGCTCCTCCTCCCTCGCCCCCACCGCGCCGCGACGACACGATGGGCGAGTTCGAGCTGCCGTTCTTCGAGCGGCTGTCGCTCCAGATGCAAGGCATCGTCATCGCGGTCGTGCTGCGCGTCACCGACCTGCTGCTGTTGCTCCTCCGCCCCCGGCTCCTGAAGCCGTACTTCGGGTTGTGGTGGCAGCGCATCTTGTGGACGCCCTTTCGTTGGCGACGCACCTTCGAGATGACGCGGGCGCTCCAGACCACGGGACAGTCATTCCGCGAGTTGATGTACGGCGAGACGCCGCTGGTGACGGCGTTGTGGTTCCTCAAGAGGGCGGGCGTGGGGCGCGGCAGCCGGGTGGTGGACCTGGGCGCGGGGCGCGGACGCGTGCTGCTCGCCGCGCGCTGGTGGGGCGCCGAGGCGCATGGCGTGGAGCTGATTTCGGACCACGTGGCACGCGTGGCGCCGTGGCTTCAGCCGGCGGGCATCACGCTCACCGTGGGCGACATGACCCGCGAGCCCCTGGGTGACGCGACCCACATCTTCTGCAACTGGGTGGCGTTCAGCCCGGAGACGAAGGCCCGGCTCGTCACCCACCTGCGCACCTGCGCCCCTGGCACGCGCATCATCACCGTCACCCGTCCCATCGAGGCGGAGGGCTTCAGCGGCCACTCCTCCCATTGGATGCTGTTCACCTGGGGGCTCGAGAAGGTCTGGCTCCAGCAATACCTTCCGGGTCCCATCGCATCCCCCTGACACGGGAAGGTCGGATGAGACTCCGAGCCTATTCCGACGTTACTCGTGATTAACTGGGAAAGACGGGCGGCGGCGTTCCTGTCGCGAGAGGTGATGGCGATGACCGAGTCGAGGAACAAGGAGCCTGACGTGACCCGCGAGAAGCTTCTTCGGGCGGCCGCGGACCTCATCCTGGCTCAGGGGCTTCAGGCAGTGACGCTCGATGCCATCGCGGGGCGGGCAGGTGTCCCAAAGGAAGACCTACTGCAGCATTTCCAGAGCAAGCCCATCCTGCTCGATGCGCTGTTCGACGACGTGACCCAGCGCTTCGCCGGGGCCGTCGCCGCCGAGATGGCGAAGGATCCGGACGCCAACGGCAGGGGAACCCGCGCGTATCTCCGGGTGACGGTCGCCGCTTCCCCTGATGACGACGAGGCCCGCGTCATGCGCTCGCTCATCGGGCTCATGCTCTTCGACCCGGAGGTCCGGGAGCTCTGGAGCTCCATCTGGGACGAGGCGCGGGAGGAGCAACTCAGCCCTCAGGAGCAAGAGTCGGCGGAGCTCACGCTCTGCCGTCTGGCGATCGACGGGTTGTGGATGTCGGACATGCTCGAGCACCGCACGGTCTCAAGCCAGACGCGAGCGGCGGTCATCCGCCGAATCGAAGAGCTCACGCGCAAATAGCCTGGCTGCCCGCGAGGCTCCGTGACGGTGGCTCACCCAGCCGGAGAGCCACCACGGTCCTGCTGGGGTTCACGCATGCCCCCTGAGCAAGAGCCGGATGTGATGCGAGGGCCCGTGATGAGGTGGTGCCGGTGCGTTCAGCGCGTCAGGTGCTTCAGCGTGAGGTAGACGAACTCCGCGCCGGGCTGGAGTGACGTCACCGGGACGCGCTCGTTGGGTGCGTGCGCGGTGCGTGCGTCGTCCGGAGTGAGAGCGAAGAGGTCGATGCCATAGGCGTGGATGCCCGCGCGGCGCAGCGTGGCGGACTCGGTGGTGCCGGTGGACATGCGGGGAATCACCGGCGCCTTTGGCCACACCTTCGCCGCGGCGGCCTTCACCGCGCGGAACATGGCGTTGTCCCCCACGGGCGACATGGGCGAGTCCGGCGGCGATACGTCCATCTCCACCTGGATGTCCTTGTCATTCACCGCGGCGACGATGCGCTCGCGCACGGCCTTCGGATCCGCGTCCGGCAGCAGGCGGCAGTTCACGGTGGCCTCGGCGGTGGCGGGAATGACGTTGGACTTCGTGCCCGCCTTGAACACCGTGGGCACGCAGGTGGTGCGCAGCACGGCGCCCAGCGCGGGGTCCAACCGGGCCACGGTCGTCACTGCGTCCTCGGGCGGCGCGTCCGGCGATGCGGCGATGCGGCGCAACGCTTCGCCCAGCTCGCCGGGAGTCGCCTGGGCGCGGCCCTGCACGTGGAGCCTGGCGGCGGGCGTCAGATGCGCGGGGAAGGTGAGGGCGCCCACGCGCGCCACCGCCGCGGCCACCCGCACCAGGGGCCCCGCGTCCACGGGCGGCGCGGAGGAGTGACCTCCGGGGCCGGTGGCCTTGAGCGTCACGTTGCGGGACACGCGCTCCGCGGCCTGGAGCGCCACGAAGCGCACCTCCTTGCGGTCCGGCGACAGCTCTGTGAGGCCGCCCTCGTTGAGCGCGAACTCCGCCTCCTTGAGCTCCGGGCGGTGCTCCATCATCCAGTCCAGTCCCTGTCCGGAGCCCACCTCTTCATCCGCGCCCAGGTACAGCAGGATGTCGCGCGAGCGCGTGCCGCCCTCCTGCTTCAGCCGGCGCAGCGCGAGGATGCTCGCTGCGGCCATGCCCTTGTTGTCCTGCATGCCGCGTCCGTAGAGCAGGCCGTCCTTCTCCGTGAGTGTCCACGGGTCGGTGACCCACTCGGTCTTCACGGCGGGCACCGTGTCCAGGTGCGCGAGTACGAGCACCGGCCGGCCCTTGCCGCTGCCCTTCAAGCGCACCAGCAGGTTGCCGCGCCCGGGCGAGGGCTCGATGAGCTCCGCTTCGATGCCGGCTTCGCGCAGCCACTTCGCCGCCACCTGGGCCGCGGCCGTCTCGTTGCCGGGCGGATTGGAGGTGTCCGCGGCGATGAGCTCCGCGAGCAGCGTCCTCAGTTCGTCCTTCGGCGCGGGACGGGATGACGCGGCGTGGCTTGGACCCAGCGCGAACAATGCGATGACGAGGGGCAGGAGACGCATGGTGGAGAGGCTCGCCCCTTCCGGCCTGGGAAGGCAACGGAAGCGGTGTTTGCAAGGAGTGCCGTGTTAAGGGAAGGGCCCTGGAGGGATTCCGCCATGGCCTCGCCGTTGAGCTTTCGCACCGTGGAACTGCCGCTGCGTCACGCCTGGACCATCGCCCGGGGCACGAGCACGGTGAAGCGCAACGTGTTCGTGGAGGTGCGCTCGGAAGGCCACGTGGGGTACGGCGAGGCCGCTCCGAACGTGCGCTACGGCGAGTCGTGGGAGACGGTGGAGGCGGCACTCCACAAGTTGGCCCCAGTGCTGGAGGGACGCGACCTGCGCCACTTCCGCGACGTGTCCGAGGCCGTGGACGCGGCGCTGCCGGACAACCCCGCGGCGAAGGCGGCGGTGGACCTGGCGCTGCATGACTGGGCGGGCAAGGTGATGGGCGTGCCGCTGTACCGGATGCTGGGCGTGGACCCGACGCGGCAGCCGGTGACGTCCATGTCCATTGGCATCGACGTGCCGGAGACGCTGGCCGTGAAGGTGCGCGAGGCGGCGGACTTCCCGGTGCTGAAGGTGAAGCTGGGCGCGGACCGCGTGCAGGAGGTGTTCGGCACGGTGCGCGCGCTCACGGGGCAGACCATCCGCGTGGACGCGAACGAGGCGTGGAAGCCGGACGAGGCGCTGGCGCACATCCAGTGGTTGTCCACGCAGGGCGTGGAGCTGGTGGAGCAGCCGCTGCCCGCGGCGGATGTGGAGGGCGCGAAGTGGCTGCGCGCTCGCTCGCCGTTGCCGCTGGTGGCGGACGAGTCGCTGACGAAGGCGTCGGACGTGCCGAAGCTGGCGGAGGGCTTCCACGGCATCAACGTGAAGCTCCAGAAGAGCGGCGGCATCCGTGAGGCATTGCGCATCATCGAGACGGCGCGCGCGTGCGGCCTGAAGGTGATGCTGGGCTGCATGGTGGAGACGGGGCTGGGCATCGCGGCGGGCGCGCACCTGGCGCCGCTGGTGGACTGGGTGGACCTGGACGGCAACCTGCTGCTCGCGGAGGACCCGTACCGCGCGCATCCGGTGGTGCAGGGCCGCATCCAGTTGGGAGCGGGCGCGGGCCTGGGCGTGGAGCCCCGGTGACGCCACCGCTCATCCAGGACCCCATGGCGGTGCTCGCCGTGCTGCTCGCGGTGCTGGCGGGATTGTATGCGTTGCAGCGCTACCCGGCGGTGGCGCGGTTCTTCAACGTCGTGCCGCTGCTGGTGTTCGCGTACTTCGTGCCGACGCTGCTGTCGAACACGGGCGTCATCCCCACGCAGTCGGAGCTGTACCGCTTCACGCGCGTATACCTGCTGCCCGCGAGCCTGGTGTTGCTGGTGCTGTCGGTGGACCTGCCCGCCATCGCGCGGCTGGGGCGCAACGCGGTGGGCGTGTTCCTGGCGGGCTCGCTGGGCATCATGGTGGGCGGGCCGCTCGCGTATCTGGCGTTGGGGTGGCTGGTGCCGGCGGAGCTGGGGGACCAGGCGTGGAAGGGATTGGCGGCGCTCAGCGGGTCGTGGATTGGAGGCAGCGCGAACTTCGTGGCGATTGGCCAGAGCGTGGGCGCGCTGGACAGCACGTTGAGCATGCTGGTGGTGGTGGACGTGGGCGTGTCCAACGTGTGGACAGCGGTGCTGCTGTCCTTCGCCGGGCGTGAGAAGGCGATGGACGCGAGCATCGGCGCGGACCGGACCGCGCTGGACCATGTGCGCGAGGAGTCCGCGCGCATCCAGGCGGCGTCCGCCCGGCC
Source organism: Corallococcus sp. CA041A (assembly GCF_003612075.1). Classification (NCBI taxonomy): domain Bacteria; kingdom Pseudomonadati; phylum Myxococcota; class Myxococcia; order Myxococcales; family Myxococcaceae; genus Corallococcus; species Corallococcus sp. CA041A. The sequence continues at coordinate 9,293 of NZ_RAWF01000055.1, read as the reverse complement.
CGCGAGTTTGTCCGACCTGCTCTCGATGCTGGCGGTGGCGTTCGGCGTGACGGTGGTGTGCACGGCGCTGGCGAAGATGCTGCCGGACCTGGGCAACGTGGTGACGGGCTTCACGTGGGTGGTGCTGCTGGTGACGACGGTGGGCGTGGTGCTGTCGTTCACGCCGGTGCGCAGGCTGGAGGGCGCGGGGGCGAGCCGGATGGGTTCGCTGTTCCTGTACCTGCTGGTGGCGACGATTGGCGCGCAGGCGGAGTTCCGGCGTCTGTGGGATGCGCCCGCGCTGGTGGCGGTGGGAGCGCTGTGGATGTGCATCCACGCGGCGGTGACGATGGGCACGCGCCGTTGGCTGAAGGCACCGGTGTTCTTCGCGGCCGTGGGGTCGCAGGCGAACGTGGGCGGCACGGCCTCCGCGTCGGTGGTGGCGGCGGCGTTCCATCCCGCGCTCGCGCCGGTGGGCGTGCTGCTCGCGGTGCTGGGGTATGTGCTGGGGACGTACTGCGGGCTGGTGACGGCGCTGATGCTGGAGCAGGTGCACCGGCTGATTCACTGAAGGGAGTCGCGGATGCGGACGGTGCTGCTCTGGGCAGGGTTCCTGGCGATGGGTGGTTGCGCGACGAAGCCGGAGCCGGGCGCTCCACGTGAGTCCCTGAAGGTGGTGGTGGAGTCGCTGGCGGGCGAGGCCACGCGCCTGTCGCCCGGGACGGACCTGTCGCTCGCGGTGATGGACCTGCGCACGGGGGAGACGGCGAGCGTCTCCGGCCTGGAGCCGCACATCTCCGCCAGCTCCGCGAAGGTGTTCTGGGTGGCGGCGGCGTTGGGACAGCGGGACCTGGCGACGGTGGCACCGCTCGCGGAGAAGGTGTTCCGCACGTCGGACAACGAAGCATCCGGCGAGGTCATCGACCTGGTGGGCGGCCCGGATGCCATCAATGTCTATCTTCGCGGCCTGGGCCTGGAGCACACGGCGCTGACGAAGTGGAACTACGGCCGGGAGCGCTGGGCGACGAACTCTCCGCGCGTGATGGGGCGGGACAACTACTTCTGCGCGGACGACATGGTGTCGTTCCTGGCGCGGTTGGACCGCCGGGAGTTGTTGGAGCCGGAGCCCACGGCGCGGCTGCTGAAGTGGATGGAACTGACGCCTCGGGACGGCTGCGGCGGCTGGCTGGGAACGCGCCTGCCCGCGAGCGCCCGCGCGTCGCTCCAACACAAGGGCGGGTGGCTGCCGCCGGGATGCTGTGGAGATGACGCGCGCTACAACGTGCTCAATGAAGTGGGGCTGGTGACGTTGCCGGACGGAGGACGGTATGCGGTGGCCATCCTGGCCTCGCGAGGACCGGACTGGCCGAAGCAGGCGTTCTTCGTGGAGCGCGCGTCGTGTGTCCTGTACCGGCACCTGGCGAAGGACGCGGCGCTGGATTGTGGGGAGGCCGTGGCGCGGGATGGCGGTCCTGCACCCGTCGTGTTGGAGCCCGGGGCGCCCGCGCCGAACTACGACTGCGAATGAGAAGGTGAGAACCCAGCGGGCCCCCGCCGGAGGCGGACCGCGAAAACCTGTCCGACAGTCGGACAGGTTCGGACAACGGACACCTGTCGGACCGTCGGACAGGCCGGGACCGCGCGGCGGAAACCTGTCCGACAGTCGGACAGGTTTTGCCAGTTCGGGCGGGAGAGGCGGACGAAACGCTCCGTGCCTGGCATGGACCGTGAAAGCAGGACTGATGCCTTTGGGGCGCATGGCGTCCCCGCGTGAACTCGGGTTGTTAATGCTGTCCGACGTGAGTCACGGGAGGTGGGGCCATGATGGATCCGCAGGCGTGGCGTAGGTTCTCGGAGCGGCTTGGGGTGGTGCATTCGATCATCCAGGCTCCGATGGCAGGGGGCCTGACGCCGCCGGAGCTGGTCGCGGCGGTGTCGGAGGCAGGAGGCCTGGGCTCGCTGGGCGCCGCGTACGTGCAGCCGGAGGACATCGTCCAGCAGGCCCGCGCGGTGCGCTCACTCACCTCTCGGCCCTATGCCATCAACCTCTTCGCTCCCCAGCCCGCGGTGGCTCCCGCGGACCCGGCGCCCACGCTCGCCATCATCGAGCGCTTCCATGTGGCACTGGGGTTGCCTCCTCCCGTGATTCCGGCGGCGGCGATGCCGGACTTCGCGAAGCAGGTGGAGGCCGTGCTCGACGCGGCGCCCACGGTGTTCAGCTTCACCTTCGGCATTCCGCCCGCGCCAGTGCTGGAAGCGTTCCGGTCGCGCGGCATCCTTGTCGTGGGCACGGCGACGAACGTGCGCGAGGCCCAGGCCCTGGAGGCCGCGGGCGTGGATGCGATTGTCGCGCAGGGGTCGGAGGCGGGAGGCCACCGGGGCTCCTTCGGCGGTTCGTTCGAGGCGGGCATGGTGGGCACGATGGCGCTCGTGCCTCAGATGGTGGACGCCGTGCGGGTGCCGGTCATCGCCAGCGGCGGCATCATGGATGGACGCGGCATCGCGGCGGCCCGGATGCTGGGCGCGGCGGCCGTGCAGCTGGGCACGGCGTTCCTGCGGTGCCAGGAGTCCAGCGCGGCGGCGGCCCACAAGGCGCTGTTGCGCGAGGCCCGGGATGAATCGTCACGCATCACCCGCGCCTTCTCCGGCCGCCCGGCCCGCGCGATTCCCAACGAGCTGACGACCACGCTGGAGGAGGCCGGAGCCATCCTGCCGTTCCCGCAGCAGCACGGAGCCACGCGCACGCTGCGGGCCGCGTCGTCGAAGCAGAACGACACGCGCTTCATGGCCCTGTGGGCGGGGCAGGGCATTGGCCTCTCGCGAGAGGGCCCCGCGGCGGACCTGGTGCGTGCCCTGGTGGTGGAGACCGACGCCGCGCTGGCCGCCGTGCGCGGCTGACTCAGGACGTTGACGGCGGGCCCACGCTCCGGCCCGCGATGCGCTGGCGCAGCGCCACGAAGTACATGCTGCAGAACGTGGCCACGAGGACCGCGACTTCATCCCAGTAGTCCAGCGGGTCCTCGTTCTCGTCCAGCAGCGACAGGCTGAGCAGGCACAGCACCACGTGCACGGCGAACACGGGCAGCGACGCCTGTCCCAGCGCCTCCAGTACCTTGGGGCGCAGCCATTGGAACAGGCGGGGCGCGAGCCAACTCGCCAGCAGCGCCACGGCCAGGAAGTTCACGAGCCGCAGCGGCGCGAGCGACCACTTGTCGAACAGCACCCCCGCGGCGCCCAGGTCCACGTCGAGGTGGCGCACGACGAAGAACCCCAGGCTGACGACGATGGCGCCCGTGAGGAGCCGGCGCGACACGGGCTCGCGCTGCTCCGGCGCGGTGGCGCGGGCCACGCCCATCCACACCCCGAGCACCCAGAGGAACTGCCACGCGAACAGGTCGAACGCGCCCGACAGGTCGATGCTCAACGGCGGCCACGGCAGCACGGGGATGGCGACGAGCAGGTCATACAGGGCGCGCTTGAGGCCCACCTGCGCCCAGACCCAGATGAGGGCGCTCAGCCCCAGCACCCGGGACCAGCCCTCCTTGCGCGCACCGAGCAGCACGGCGGGAGTGAGCAGCAGCAGCACGACATAGAGCGGAAGGATGTCGAGCAGCGGGGGACAGTAGAGGAGGAACAGGCTGCTCCACAGGGCGGTGAACGGGTCCTGATGGAAGAACCCGAGCAGGTTGTGGATGGCGGGCCTGCGCGCGGCGACGCCCAGCGTGGCGATGATGGTGAACGCGAAAGAGAGCAGGGCGACGTGGTAGCCGTACACCTTGAGGGCGCGGCTCCAGAGGCTCTTGAACATCGCCACGGGGCTCGAGGTCCCCAGCTTCTTCGCGTGCACCACGCCCACGAGGAACGCGGAGAGGAACACGAAGCCCTCGGCGGCGGACACGAAGCCGAACGGCTGATTGCCGATGACACTCAGCCGGGTGGGCAGGTGCGTCAGCGTCATCAGGACGAGCAGCACTCCGCGCAGGCTGTCGAACTCGGGGCGGCGTTTCATGGCGGGTAGACTCTCTTCACCCATGCCACAGCCCCACGTCCCGGGTAAACCGCACCGGTCGCTCGGATCCAGTGCCACTGTCCGGATGACGCACGCGGCCGTCATCGCGTGGATGCTGCTCGTGGGGACCGGCTGTGCGGCGTCCCGAAACGTGCGGCTCGGTACGGGCCGAGGACCCACCCGTGTCCACACGCCGCAGCGGGACGTCCGGCCCGTGGCGCTGGACGAAGACGCCTTCGTGTCCGCGGTCTCGGGGCTCGCACGCGCCGCGCCTGTTTCCTCGTACCCCATGGAGGCGGCCCGCCGGCTGCTGGCGGCTTCGCTTCCGTCACGTCCCTATGCCCACGTGCGTGGACACCTGGGGCTCGTCTCCGTGCAGGAGCCTGGGCGCGGACACCTCCGGCTCAGTGATGCTCCAGAGACGGAGCTGGCGGCGGCGTATGGCCGGTGGTGCAAGCGCAAGGCGCTCGATGGCGATTGTCTCCACCTGTTGGAGCGAGGGGCCACGCTGGATGAGGACGGCAAGCGCACGCTGGCCTTCTCCATCGCGTTGGACTCGGTGTGGGACGAGACGGAGGACGCGCTACGGGGCATGACGGATCGCGGAGCGGTGCTCTCCATGATCGTCACGACTGGCGCCTTGTACCTGGGCTTGTGGCTGTTGCCGGAGCCCGTGTCGAAGGGCGTCGCCGCGACGATGACGGCGGTGCTCATCGCCTATTTGGGCGTCGACACGGTGTGGAGCCTCATCCAGGGATGGATGCGGCTCGCGGACGCCGTGGCGGAGGCCACGACCTTCGATGAGCTTCGGGACGCAGGGGAGCAGTACGGCGAGGTGATGGGCCAGAACGCCGCGCGGGCCTTCGTCATGCTGGCCACGGCGGCGCTGGGCAGTACTGCGGAGACGCTTGCCGCGAAGGTGCCCACGCTGCCCGGTTCGGCGCAGGCGTCACTCGTGGGCGTGGCGGAGGGCGGCTTCCGGCTGGGGGCGGTCGCGCAGGTGGAGTCCGTCGCCGTGTCCGCGACGGGTGACATCCTGATCACCCTGGCGCCGGGCGTGGTAGCGACCGGCGGGCCCGTGGACGTGCCGGGGCCGAAGCACCACATCGCTTCCGACAAGTTCAGCACGTCCACCGCGAACGGAGGCCCGTGGACGCCTCGCTATCAACAACTCTTCGACAAGGGCGGGATGTCCCTGAACGACCCGGAGAACCAGGTTCATGTTCCGGGGCACAGGGGGCCGCATCCGCAGGAGTACCACGCGGAGGTCTTTGAACGGTTGAGGCTCGCGACCAGCACATGCCGGACGATTCAGCAGTGCCGGGTCGACCTGACGCAGGCGCTGCGGATCCTCGCGAAGGAACTCGCGACGGAGAACACCTGGCTCAACAAGCTGGTCACCCGGAGTGGTGGATGAGGCAGGATGCCCGCGTGACGCCCCGGTACTTCAAGCTCACGGACGACGTGACACTGCCCGGCCGCTGGGAGCTTGGAACGCCCGTGGATGCCCAGGGGCAGGACCACGGCTCGTGGCTGTTCATGCAGGGAACTCCCGCGCAGGTGGAGGGCGCGCTGCGCGTTCCGTCCTATGCGCGGGGAAGGGCGCTCGACTTCTCGCTCGCGGACGCGGGTGCTGTCCCTATCGTTTCCCAACGGGTCGCGGAGGTTCTGTCCCGACTGGCTCCGGGGGACGTGGAGTTGTTCCCGGTCACGTTGGAGGGCGCCCCGGACCCGTACTTCCTCGTCAACGTTGTGCGCGTCGTGAAGTGCATCGACGACACCGCTTCGGGCGAGGTGCGCTATTGGACGCCGGAGGATGGACGGCCCGAGCGGGTCGGCACCTATCAAGCGGTTCATCGGCTGCGCATCGACCCTGCCAGGACGGGGGACGCGAAGGTCTTCCGCACTTGGGGCTGGCTCATCGCGCTCATCGTCTCCGAGGACATCAAGCTCGCGCTCGAATCCATCGGTGCCACGGGCGTGCAATTCAAGGACGTGTCCCCGCTCCGCTGAAGTCCGCGCCTCCGTGCGTCACGGCGACTGTCCGCCATGCCACCCGTTTCCCGCGGCTCGGTTGCAATCAGGGAGGACGCAGCTGCATCCAGCGCTTCACCTCAGCCGCAGCCCCCGGGTCCCTCGTGAGATGAGGGTGTCGTTCACAGCTTGCCTGCAGCGTGCTTCGCTCCGGGTCTCCGTATGTGGCCGATAAGACGCGTGAGGTGACGCTCGTCTATCCAAGGACGTCAACAGCGACTCGGGCCGCATCTTCATCCTCGCCCGTGGGCAGCGCCGCCTTGTGGGCGGGGCAGGGTATTGGCCTGTCACGCGAGGGCTGGGCCCTGGTGACGGAGACCGAAGCCGCGCCGTCCGCAGTGTGCGGCCAATTCAGTAAGGCGAGGGAGAGGCTCGAGATAGACTTCACTCACCCATGCCGCAGGCCCACGTCCCGGGTAAACCGCACCGGTCGCTCGGATCCAGTGTCACTGTCCGGATGACGCACGCAGCCGTCATCGCGTGGATGCTGTTCGTAGGGACCGGCTGTGCGGCGTCCCGGACCGTGCGGCTCAGTGCGGGTCGAGAACCCACCCGTGTCCACACGCCACAGCGGGGCGTCCGGCCCGTGGCGCTGGACGAAGACGCCTTCGTGTCCGCGGTCGCGGGGCTCGCACGCACCGCGCCTGTTTCCTCGTACCCCATGGAGGCGGCCCGCCGGCTGCTGGCAGCTTCGCTTCCGTCACGCCCCTACGCTCACGTGCGTGGGCACCTGGGACTCATCTCCGTGCAGGAGCCTGGGCGCGGACACCTCCGACTCAACGATGCACCGGAGGTGGAGCTGGCGGCGGCGTATGGCCGATGGTGCAAACGCAAGGCGCTCACTGGCGATTGTCTCCACCTGCTGGAGCGCGGGTCTACGTTGGATGAGGACGGCAAGCGCACGCTGGCCTTCTCCATCGCGTTGGACTCGGTGTGGGACGAGACGGAGGACGCACTGCGCGGGATGACGGATCGCGGGGCGGTGCTCTCCATGATCGTCACGACCGGCGCCCTGTATCTGGGATTGTGGCTGTTGCCCGAGCCGGTGTCGAAGGGCGTCGCGGCGACGATGACGGCGGTGCTCATCGCGTACCTGGGCGTCGACACGGTGTGGAGCCTCATCCAGGGATGGATGCGGCTCTCGGAGGCGGTGGTGGAGGCCACGACCTTCGACGAGCTTCGGGACGCGGGGGAGCAGTACGGCGAGGTGCTGGGTGAGAACGCCGCGCGGGCCTTCGTCATGCTGGCCACGGCGGCGTTGGGCAGTACGGCGGAGACGCTGGCCGCGAAGCTGCCCAAGCTGCCCGGTTCGGCGCAGGCGTCACTCGTGGGCGTGGCGGAGGGCGGCTTCCGACTGGGCGCGGTCTCTCAGGTGGAGTCCGTGGCCATGTCCACGACGGGGGACATCCTGCTCACCCTGGCGCCGGGCGCGGTGGCGACCGGTGGGCCTGTGGAGGTGCCAGGACCCAAGCACCATATCGCCTCGGACAAGTTCAGCACGTCCACCGCGAACGGTGGCCCGTGGACTCCGCGCTACCAGCGGATCTTCGACAAGGGCGGGATGTCACTGAACGATCCCGAGAACCAGGTGGACGTTCCCGGCCATCGAGGTCCGCATCCTCGCGAGTACCATGAAAGAGTCCATCAGCGACTTGAACAGGTAACGTCGACCTGCAAAACCATCGACCAATGCCGAGAGGCGTTGAAAGGTGCGCTGCGCGTTCTGGCGAGTGAAATCGTCCAGAAGGGCAGTTTCCTCAACAAGCTGGTGACCCGCACGGAGTGAGTGCAGGAACCCGACCCATGTCCTTGCGATATTTCGAACTCGCTGATGACGTGTACATTGAGGGCCGCTGGGAACTGGGGCATCCACAGGACGCCCAGGGGCGGGACCTTGAGGACTCCTGGCAGTTCAGGATGGGTCGACCAAGCTCGTGGGAAGGAAGCCTGCGGGTCCCGGTGGAGATTCCAGGCAATACGCTTGACTACTCCCATGCGGCATTCGGCACGCCGGTGGTCACCTCCCGGGTCGCCGCCATCTTCGAGCGGTTGGCTCCGAACGACATCCAGCTCTTCCCCGTGAACATCGAGGGACAGTCCGATGACTTCTTCATCTTGAACGCCATTCGTCGCGTGAACTGCATCGACGATGAGGCTTCGGAGGAAGCGCGGTACTGGACGCCCAAGAATGGGCTGACGGAGAAGGTAGGAACCTATCTCTCCGTCTGGGGCATGCGCATCGACACCACACGGCTCGGTAGCGCGAGGGTCTTCCGGCCCCTGCACTGGGAAGTGGTCCTCGTCATCCCCGAGGACATCAAGCTCGCGCTGGAATCGATTGGCGCCACGGGTGTTCAGTTCAAGGACGTGTCCCCGCTCCGCTGATTTCCGCGCCTCCGTGCGTCACGGCGACTGTCCGCCAGGCCGCTTGTTTCCGAGGCTCGGTTGCAATCAGGGCGCACACGGCTACATTCAGCACTTCACCGCAGTCGCAACCCCCGGGTTCCTCGTCAGATGACGGTTTCGCTCACAGCCTGCCTGCAGCGTGCTCCGCGCCGGATTTCCGTGCGCCGGACGCTGCCCGCGCACGGCCGAGCCACCGCCTGGCTTGTCACCCACGCCGCCCGTCTCGCGTAGCTCACGACGGACGGCGTCCGCTCCACCCCCACTGAACCTTCGCGCCACGCACGCCCACCTTTCCAGGTGTGCATGCCGTCCCCATCCCCCTTCCCACAGGAGGCAACCGCCATGACCCACGACCACTCCCTCATTGTCACCGACACCGACCTGCAGCGCCTGGAGCGCGTCGTCGAACAATACGGCAACGCTCGCAACGCCGAGCTCGTGGAGCAACTGGAGTCCGAGCTCGCCCGCGCCGTCGTCACGTCCTCCAGCACCATTCCCCGCGACGTCGTCACCATGAACAGCACCGTCGTCTATGAAGACGAAGAGGCCGGCGAGACGCGCGAAGTCACGCTCGTCTATCCCAAGGACGCCAACAGCGACGCCGGCCGCATCTCCATCCTCGCCCCCGTGGGCAGCGCCCTCCTGGGCCTGTCCGTGGGCCAGACCGTGGAGTGGCCCCTCCCCCAGGGCCGCACCCGCCGCCTGCGCATCATCGCCGTGCCCTACCAGCCGGAGGCCGCCGGTCACTTCCACCTGTAGGCCCCGCGTCCTCCCATGACGCGTCAGCGCCGTGTCCGCGTCCCGCGCTGACGCGTCATTCCCACCCCTGTCTCTTATCCACATCTGACGCTGCCGACGATCTTTC
>NZ_RAWF01000559.1:0-1022 GCF_003612075.1 Corallococcus sp. CA041A | reverse complement strand
GGCGACGGGGGCCTGGACGACGGGCGCCTTCACCGGCGGTGGGGCCTGCGTGTCCCCGGACGGGAGCTCCTTGAGCTGGCCGGCGTCATAGGCGCGGCTGGTCGGCAGCACGGCCTGCGCGAATTCGCGGGACACGAGGCAGCGCCAGAAGCACAGCCAAGCGAGCCAGAAGCGGGCGAAGAACGACAGGGAGGCGGACGGGTCGGTCATCGGCCCCGGATAACAAAGCCGGAAGCCTTTGCAATTCGCCAATGGCCTGAAATGCAAAGGGCCTCACGGTTTCCCGTGAGGCCCTTTGTTCTTCAGAGTGGAGGTGGACGGGATCGAACCGACGACCTTCGCATTGCGAACGCGACGCTCTCCCAACTGAGCTACACCCCCACATGGGGACTGCTGGCTGCCTGCTGCGCCTCGCGGGCGTTGGGTCCCGAGAAGTGAGTGGGCTAGTACCGGAGCCTCACCTTGCTGTCAAGCAGCTCGTTTTCGGCACCAACCCTGCGATTGACGTGCCGCACTGTGGATGCCATAAAAACCCCCTTCCAGTACCGCATCCTTCCCGGCCATTCCGGGCACCTCCTGGTTCATGTCCACCTCCCCATCGAAGACGTTGAGCCCCACCGAGCTCGCGAAGCTTGAGCATTCGTTCGCTTCCGACCCCTCGTCGGATGCGTACAAGCCCCTGGCGGAGGCGTACCTCGACCTGGGTCGCTTCATGGAAGCGATGGTCGTCTGCAAAAAGGGCGTCAAGGCGCACCCGACCGCGGCCGATCCCCGCATCCTCCTGGCCCGCGTCTACGCGGCGCAGAACAAAGACAAGAAGGCGCTTGAGGAAGTGATGGGCGCCCTCCAGGTGCAGCCGGAGGACAAGGCCGCCCTGCGCATGGCGGGCGTGCTGCAGATCAAGGGCGGCGAGGCCGACACCGGCCGCGGCAACCTGCTCAAGGCCTACCAGGCGGACCCGGGCGATCCGGAGACCGTCACGCTCCTCCAGCAGTACAAGGTGGAGATCCCCCGCCCCGCGG
>NZ_RAWF01000558.1:0-1025 GCF_003612075.1 Corallococcus sp. CA041A | reverse complement strand
GCTGCGCGTCGAGAGGGAGCGACGCGCAGCAGCGGACTTGAAGTCTGCTGCGCGTTGCGAGCTTCCAGGTAGGCATCCACCTCGGCCATGAGCGCCGACATCTTCTTGCACCGGTGGTTGCGGGTGACGTTGGCGTGCACGTCCCACCAGACCCGCTCGATGCGGTTGCCCTCGGGGCAGTACGGCGGCAGGAAGTGCAGCACCACCCGCTCGCCCATCTGAGCCAGTACCTGCTTCGTCTGCCTGCTCGAATGGGTGGCCGCGTTGTCCAGGATGAAGTGCAGGCGCCGGGCCGTGGGGTAGGCGTTGCTCACCGCCCGTACCAGTTCGATGAAAAGGGCGCTCGTCTTCCGCTCCCCCTTCACCCACGTCAACTCGCCTGTGCGTGAGTTGAGCGCTCCGGCCACGTATCGCTTCTGGTTGTTGCCCGGAGTGACGACCTCCCGCCGCTCTCCGGGCAGCATCCAATCGGGCCCCACCTTGGGGTTGAGATGCACGTCCATCTCGTCCTCGTAGAAGACGGGCTCCTCGGGCCGGGCGTAGGCCGCCCGGCACTTCAGTTGCCACAGTCGCTCTTGCCTCTGGCGCGCGGGCCAGGGGCAGCGCACCACGGGGCGGGGCCGCTTCAGCCGTGCGCCCACCGACGCCAGGGCGCGTCCCATGGTGGTAGGCGAGACGCGCACGCGGCCGCGCCTCTCCACCTCGCGCGCCAACAGCTCGCGTGTCCACGTGGTGCGTCGCCAGCCGGACTGCTGAGGTGTGCCCTTCAGCACCCGGCAGAGCGTTGCTCGGAAGCGCTCATCCACTTTGCGCTGTCCATTTCGAGCACGTCGGTCCACCAGCCCTTCACGTCCACTCTCCAGGTAGCGCTGGACGGCGGCCACCACGGTGGAGGTAGCGCACAGCAACTCTCGCGATGCCTGCGCTCGCGACTGGCCACTGGCCACCTTCGCCACCGCCATGCACCGTCGCAGGGTGAGCGGGCAGCCAGTCCTCTCACCCCAGCGAATCAGGCGCCTGCGGTC
>NZ_RAWF01000557.1:0-1036 GCF_003612075.1 Corallococcus sp. CA041A | reverse complement strand
CCACGCCGATCGCCGCCAGCCGCAGCCCCTGCCCCACCACCAGCCACAGCACCTGCCGGTCCGTCGCGCCCAGCGCCATGCGGATGCCCAGCTCGCGCGTGCGCTGGCTCACCGTGTACGCCAGCACGCCGTACAGCCCCACGCCCGCCAGCGTCAGCGCGAGCACCGCCATGGCCGTGAGCAGGCCGCCCATCACCCGCGTGCGGCCCAGGCTCTCCTCCACCACGGCCTCCAGGTCGCGCACCTGGACCAGCGGCAGGCTTGGATCCACCGCGCGAAGCTGTTCGCGCAGCGCGGGCAGCAGCGCCTGTGAGTCCCGGGTGGCGCGGACGGCGACGACCATGAACAGGCCCTCGAATTGATCCATGGGCAGGTACACCTCCGCGCGCGGCTCCTCCGCGAGGCTCGCGTGGTGCACGTCTCCCACCACGCCCACCACCTCCCGGAACGGCTCGCCGTCGAGCGTCAGTCGTGCGCGCTGGCCCAACGCGGAGCCCTTTGAAAGGAAGCGCCGCGCGAAGGTCTCGTTGACCACCATCACCGGCGCCGCGCCCGCGCCGTCCGTGGCGTTCACGTCGCGACCCTCCTTCAGTGGGATGCGCAGCGTGGCGAAGTAGCCGTCGCTCACCGCGCGGAAGTTGACCGCTTCGCGCGCCTGGGCCTCCGCCTCCGTCTCACCGGGCAGCACCACCGCGCTGAAGCCGTTGCGGTTCCACAGCGGCAGCGTGCTGGCCAGTCCCGCGGACTGCACCGACGGCAACGCCCGCACCCGCGCCAGCAGCTCCGTACTCACCTGCCGTCGGCGGGTGTCATCCCTCCCGTAGGCCTCGCGGGGGAATGACAGGTCCATCGCGCTGACGCCTCGCGGGTCGAAGCCCGGCGCCACGGCATGCAGCGCATGGAGCGTGCGCAGCATCAGGCCCGCGCCCACCAGCGGCACGAGCGCCAGCGCGACCTGCGCGACCACCAGCACGGCCCTCGCACGCATCGGGCCGGTCGCGCCCTTCCCCCCGCGAAGCCCCCCGAGCGCTGTCTC
>NZ_RAWF01000556.1:0-1048 GCF_003612075.1 Corallococcus sp. CA041A | reverse complement strand
TGACAGCGCACCCTCCCGCCAGCCCCCGGACCCTTCCTCGTTGAGGAGTGTCAAGCCGGACGGATCGACAAACCGTTACAACCAAACCCTGGCGCCTTCCTCGCGCCGTGAAAGCCTGCTCAATGCATGGCGGACCGCTCGTCGCGGCGGCCCATGGGGGCCTTGCGCGCGTGCGACGGCCGCTCGAAGTACTCCACCACCAGACCGCCGAACGGCACCCGGGGCCCATCCGCCTTCGGGTCCGCCATCCGCTGGAGCAGCGCCACCGCGCTGTCCACGGCCTCGTCAATCGCGCGGTTGATGCGCTGGCGCTCCGTGTCCCCACCGCCCAGGACCTCCAGGGCGTCCACCAGGCACCGCCGCAGCAGTGCGAACTCGTCGTGCAGGGCCCGCGCGCCACGCTCCGGCGCCAGGCGCAGCACCGCGCGGGTGCGGCTCCAGGGGCTGGACTCCACGCCCTCCAGCGTCAGCCCCAGCTCCCGGACGAAGGGCTCCACCAGTCCGTCCAGCAGGCTTGCGCCCGGCACGCCCTGGCCTTCGTGCGCCGCCAGCCGCATCCGCCGCCACAGGGCCGCGATGCGCTCCGGCTGCTTGCTGAAGACCCGGGCCGCCCCGGCCTTCTTCCGTCCCCGCTCCGCCGCCATGTCCGTTGTCGTCCGCATCGCGAACAAAGACATAGCAAGGGCTTTGCCAACGCCAGACGGTTGCTGGTTCCCAGTGAATCCGCCCATTTGGGCAACGAGCCCGCCCTGGAGGGTGGCCGGAGGACGTAAATCCTACGGGGCGGATGTTGAAAGGCTGGGGGCAGGGGAAGAACCTTCCCTGCCTGGGCACGCCGCGCCTCTCAGTGGAGCGTCGGCTTGGGCGGGCGGCCCGACGGGGCCTCGCCGTCCAGCTCGTACTCGCCGCTGGAGGCCTCCGGCTCCTCGTCCTCCATGTCCGGACCGTCCGGGCCTTCCGGATGGCCCGCGCCCGACTCCAGGGCTTCCGGCGCGCCCTCCAGGGCTTCCGGCTGGCTGGGGGCGGAAGGATTGGGCGGGGCCGCGGG
>NZ_RAWF01000555.1:0-1061 GCF_003612075.1 Corallococcus sp. CA041A | reverse complement strand
GCCTCCAGGGCCTTCCCGTATGCGACCGACCCCTCCGCGTACCACTGGACGAGCTCTTCGTTGCTGGCCTTCTGGAACTTGCGGGTACTCAAGGGACAGCTCCAAAGCGAATGAGGGTCTTCATGCCGAAGTCTCGTTGAGCCTGGAAGGACTGGCCGCTCAACCATTGCCGAATCGTCTGCACTCCCGTAAGAGCGACTTCCTTCGATGAATAGTACGCGCTGATCCGCTGGTGGACGGCTTCGTCGATCGCGATCACGTTATCGGTGTTGTGCAGGGACTGGGGGCCGAACCGCCGCACGTTGCCGTCCGTCTGCTCGACGATGTGGTGCCACTGCTTTCCTGGCCCTGCGGGTCCTCGGGCCCGCTTGAGGCTGCTGAATGAGTTCCAGGAACGCGCCCCGCTTGGCGTGGTGCTGACCGGAGGCTTCGCCGCCATGGCAACCACCGTGGACGGAAGCGAGAGCGTGATGACGCCGCCCGAGACGGACACGGCCCTCACCTGCTCAAGGCCCGCGACGTTGACGCCAACGCGTGAGGCCACCGCCGCGCCTCCCGGGAAGTTCGGCAGCGTCGCAAGCCGGGCCGCCAGCAACGACGCGCCGCCGGTCAGGCCATGGCTCACCGCGACCGTGACCGCGAGGACCAGGACTCGCGCGATAGATGGACCGACCCGGGTGGCGAAGCGCTGGCCGGATGCATCCAGTTCCTTCCAGGTGGTGGCCCCGTCCGTCGCGAGCTTCAGGTCCTGGCTCGCCTCAATCAGCTCCAGGAACGTCTCCGCGCCCAGGTAGACCAGGAGCAGGGCCGAGATGACCGCGGCCGCCTTTGTGAAGGCAGGCTCAGGATTGGCGGCCAGCGCCGCCCAGGTCACGAGGCCCGTGGCGATCATCGAGTAGAAAAGCTGCGGCGCCAGGGTGTCCTCCACGGCCCTGGAGATGCTCTCCTTGAGTGGGTCGAGTGACAGCGCCAGCGCCACGCCGAACTTGTCCCAGTCACTCAGCCCCATCACGTCTTCGAGCAACGAGATGCAGTCGCCCCTACGAAGCCCCGGCTCGCAG
>NZ_RAWF01000554.1:0-1086 GCF_003612075.1 Corallococcus sp. CA041A | reverse complement strand
GTGGACCCGAGGCTGTTGCTAGCGCTGTGGGTGTACGGGCAGATGGAGGGCCTCTCCAGCGCTCACGCCATTGCGGCGAGGCTGCGTACGGACGTTGCGTATTGGTGGTTGTGCGGCGGCGTCAATGTGTCGGCGCATACGCTGTCCTCCTTCATGACACGCTCAGGCCCTGCCTTCCGGGCGTTGCTGGGCAAGATGCTGGATGAGCTGTGCAGTCGCGGTGCCGTACACCGGCCACGGCGACTTGCGCAGGACGGCACGCGTGTGCGTGCTTCAGCAGGGGCTGCTTCTTTTCACCGCAAGGCCACCCTACAGAAGCGGGCAGCCGTGGCTGCTGCGGTCGGCCCGTGCCAGCAGGGCGCGAGTACCAAGGCACGTGCAGCACGCAAACGCGCTCGCGCCGATTTACAGGCCCGGGCGGCACTCGCGCTCGCTGCACTGCCGGCAGCAGCACGGCGTAAGCAACGTGCGAAGGGGGGCGCTCATGGCGAACCCCGAGCCTCTCTCACCGACCCACAGGCCCAGGTGATGCGCATGCCAGACGGCGGCTTCCGTCCTGCCTACAACGCGCAGGCCGTCTCGGACGTCGAGAGCCGGTTGGCATTGGCCGGTCGTGTCACCGATGAGGGGGCGGACGCTGCACAGCTGCTCCCCATGGTGCAATGGGTGGCCCGCGTCCTGGGACTCAGGCCCGATGCCTGGTTGGTGGACGGGGCCTATCGGAATCTCAAGGCCTTCTCCGCGCTCGAGTCGCAGGGCATTCGTGTCTTTTCTCCCTTACCGGCGCGCAAGAACCTGCTGCTACCGGAGGGGCGGCGCAGGGGCCAACGAGGCGACCCCAGCAATGCGTGGCGTGCGCGGATGCAGACACCCGCAGGCAAGCGCACCTACGCCCAGCGCGCACCGACGGCGGAGTTGCTCAATGCGCAGGTCAAGGAGCGCCAGGGACTGCGCAGGCTTCACGTACGAGGTCGCAAGCGAGCCGAAGCCGCGTGGTTGCTCGCACTCGTCGCCCACAACCTCCTGCTCGCCATAGCGCAAGGCTGGTTCGACGAGTCGGAAGGCTCATTTCTTCTCACGCCCTGA
>NZ_RAWF01000553.1:0-1094 GCF_003612075.1 Corallococcus sp. CA041A | reverse complement strand
AGGCGCTCTGGACGTTCGTCTATACCGAGGGCGTCGAGCCCACCAACAACCTCGCCGAGAGGGACCTGCGCCATGCGGTCATCTGGCGCAAGACGAGCTTTGGCACCCAGAGCGAGGACGGCAGCCGATTCGTCGAGCGCATCCTCACGGCCGTGATGAGCCTCAGGAAGCAGGAGCGCAACGTGCTCGACGCTCTCACTGCGTCCCTTGAAGCCCATCTCCACGGCGCTCCCGCACCATCGCTGCTGCCCGGAACCTGAATCCAGCTCACGCTCGCGGTCGCCCAGCCCCCTGAACGCTTACCCGGAGTCCATGTGACAGTCTCCGCGCGGCGGCTCGCGCCGCTGAACCCAAACCCTGGAGCTTTGGACATGCGTCTCCCCAGTGCAACGCCTGAGGTGAAGTCCAAGCAGAACGG
The DNA here is from genome assembly GCF_003612075.1 of Corallococcus sp. CA041A. Lineage (NCBI taxonomy): Bacteria > Pseudomonadati > Myxococcota > Myxococcia > Myxococcales > Myxococcaceae > Corallococcus > Corallococcus sp. CA041A. The sequence goes on along the minus strand of NZ_RAWF01000553.1, from coordinate 676 downwards.
GACCGAGCTTCTGCGGCGACTCATCGCCGGGGAGCCGGTGCCGGACGTCTACCCCCTGGGAAGCCTTCGGCACGGCGGCCACAACCTCTTCGTCAAGAAGGAGAAGACGGAGGAGGAGCTCGCCAAGGAGAAGCTGGCGAAGGAGAAGAGGGAGGCGGAGGCCGCGGCGCTCGAGTTGGCGAAGGCGAAGCTCAAGCAGGGCCTCATCGCGCAGGGGACACAGCAGGTCCAGGGGTTCGTCGCGGCGTTCCTGCAGAAGCTGGCGGGGCCGCGGCTGGCGGTGTTTCGCGAGGGCACAAAGGATGGTCACAAGCACGAGCGGGGGTACCAGAGCTGGGGCAGCGGCACCTCCAGCCTGGGGAGCGTCTATGAGTTCACCTCCGCCGCGAAACCGCTCGAGGACTCCTTCCGCAAGGTCTTCATTGCGATGAAGAACTCCCTGGAGGGGGCCCAGGGGCTCCCGTACCCGTTCCAGATCCGGCTGAGCAAGTATGACACCCAGCACGCGCACCTCTTCTACAACCCGGTGCTCGACGAGATGGGTCTCATGGGTGTGGCTCCCATCCTGATCACGCGGCGCGCCGCACCCGAGCGCGCCGTGGCGCGAGAATGAGAGTCATGGCGGCGTCCCAACGGTCCGAGAGCACCAGAGCGCGGAGGTCGAGGATGTGCTGGC
>NZ_RAWF01000552.1:0-1103 GCF_003612075.1 Corallococcus sp. CA041A | reverse complement strand
GCTGCCGGGTGGAGTGTCTCTTCAATCGCTTGAAGCAGAACCGGCGGGTGGCGACGCGCTATGAGAAGCGCGCCGCCAACTACCTGGCGATGGTCCATATCGCCTCCATCCGCCTCTGGCTCTAATTCGCGGACACGCCCTAGGCCACCCGGGACGCGGGGGCCATGTGCCGGAAGTCACATGCGGGCCGTATGACTTCCGCCAGATGGAGGCACACGCGCCGACGCGTACCTTGCTTCTCGAACTCGCAGCACGTCGGAGGCACCCGTGTCGTTCTATCTGCTCGCCCGCTGGCTCCATATCGCTTCGGGAGTCGTCGCGTTCGTCACGCTCTGGCTGCCCCTGGTGGCGCGCAAGGGAGGCGCCCTGCACCGCCGCGTGGGCTGGGCCTACGTGGGCGCCATGATCTCCGCGGCCATCTCCGCGCTGGCCATCTCCGGATGGCGCTTCATCCAGGCACCGGGCGAGCAGCCCATGGACCTCTTCTTCATCTACATCGCGGTGCTGAGCGCGGCCTCCGCGTCCATGGGGGTGCGCGTGATCCGGACGAAGGCGCGCACCGGAGCGAGCACGCATCCGCTGGACGTGGGCCTGTCCACGCTGCTGCTGTGCATGGGGCTCTTCACCGAGGCGTACGGACTGCGGATGGGCGTCCCGCTGCTGTGGGGCTTCGCGCCGGTGGGCATCCTCTCCGGGCTGACCGGGCTCTGGTACTGGATGCGGCCGCCCCAGGACCGCATGCACTGGTGGTTCCAGCACATGGCCGCCATGGTGGCCTCGGGCATCGGCACCATCACCGCCGCCTTGGTGGTGAACGCCAGGCACGTCGGCGTCGAGGGCCTTCAGCTCGCGATCTTCCTGGGGCCCACGGTGGTGGGCGTGGTGGGACTGAACCTGTGGACGCGCTACTACCGCCAGCGCTTCGCACGGAAGGCCGCCCCAGGTCCCGCTAAGCCATCCGGGGTAAATCTTTGCATACCCAACGAGTGCGGGCAGAGGAGATGAGACGTCGGAAGCCTCCTGGGCGGCCCAACTGCGCCAGGAGGTGGACGGCAGCAGCGTAGAAGTCCTCCCGCCGCTTCGTCAGCATGCGGCTGAAGTAC
>NZ_RAWF01000551.1:0-1135 GCF_003612075.1 Corallococcus sp. CA041A | reverse complement strand
TCATGTCCAAGGAAAAGTTCGATCGCAGCCTGCCCCACGTGAACATCGGAACGATTGGGCACGTGGACCACGGCAAGACGTCGCTGACGGCGGCCATCACGAAGGTGCTGGCCAAGACGGGCGGCGCCACGTTCCTGGCGTACGACCAGATTGACAAGGCGCCGGAAGAGCGCGAGCGCGGCATCACCATCTCCACGGCGCACGTGGAGTACAAGACGAAGAACCGTCACTACGCGCACGTCGACTGTCCGGGACACGCCGACTACGTGAAGAACATGATCACGGGCGCGGCGCAGATGGACGGCGCCATCCTGGTGGTGTCGGCGGCGGACGGCCCGATGCCCCAGACGCGCGAGCACATCCTGCTGGCCCGTCAGGTGGGCGTGCCCTACATCGTGGTCTTCCTGAACAAGGTGGACCTGCTGGACGACCCCGAGCTGCGCGAGCTCGTGGAGATGGAAGTCCGCGACCTGCTGAAGAAGTACGAGTTCCCTGGCGACAGCATCCCCATCATCCCCGGCTCCGCGGTGAAGGCGCTGGAGGGTGACACCAGCGACATCGGCGAGCCGGCCATCCTGAAGCTGATGGAGGCGGTGGACGCGTACATCCCGACGCCGCAGCGCGCGACGGACAAGCCCTTCCTGATGCCGGTGGAAGACGTGTTCTCCATCGCCGGCCGCGGTACGGTGGCGACGGGCCGCGTGGAGCGCGGAATCATCAAGGTGGGCGAGGAAGTCGAAGTCGTCGGCCTGCGCGCGACGCAGAAGACGGTGGTGACGGGCGTGGAGATGTTCCGCAAGCTGCTGGACGAGGGCCGGGCGGGCGACAACATCGGCGCGCTGGTCCGTGGCCTCAAGCGCGAGGATATGGAGCGCGGCCAGGTGCTGGCGAAGCCGGGCAGCATCACGCCGCACACGAAGTTCAAGGCGCAGATTTACGTGCTGTCGAAGGAAGAGGGCGGCCGTCACACCCCGTTCTTCAAGGGGTACCGTCCGCAGTTCTACTTCCGCACCACGGACGTGACGGGCACGGTGAAGCTGCCGGACAACGTCGAGATGGTCATGCCGGGCGACAACATCGCCATCGAGGTGGAGCTCATCACCCCGGTCGCGATGGAGAAGGAGCTCCGGTTCGC
>NZ_RAWF01000550.1:0-1155 GCF_003612075.1 Corallococcus sp. CA041A | reverse complement strand
CTAAGTAGGTCGCCAGAAGTTCCGAGACAAATCCGGGTCGCATGCGCAGTTTCTGGAGCATGCGACCGGCAAGGAGCCCTGCCGAGCTGGGGCTGACAGCATACGACATGCGGAAGCTGGAGCGGGCGCTGCGGCAGACGCGCGAGGCCCGTCACTTCCGTCGTCTTCTGGCCATCAAGCTCATCGCGGAGGGGAAGGGCCCGGGCGAGGCGGCACGCCTGGCAGCCTTGAGTCGGCCGGCCGTCTACTTCTGGCTTGAGCGCTACCTTACGGAGCGCACACCCTCTGCGCTCTGGGACGCCCCGCGCTCGGGCCGGCCCAGAAAAGCCCCGCGCCTCACCCCGAAACACCTGCGCAAGGTGGTGCGCGGCAACCCCGAGAAGGCTGGCTGGGCGAGCTCTGGCTGGACGGTGCCGCTGCTGCGCACCCACCTCAAGCGCAAAGGAGTCGAGGTGTCCGCCCGCACGCTGCGCCGTCGGCTGCATGAGGCGAACCTGGCGTGGAAGCGGCCGCGGTACGTGTACGCGACCGCAGCGCCTCACCCGGGGCAGAAAAAGGGGGCCTTGTCCGCCGTCTGAAGCGGCTCAAACGTCAGTGGCCTCGCGCGGTGCTGCTCGTCACGGACAGCACGGTGCTGCGCTGGTTTCCACCGCTGCGCGCCATGTGGGCGCCCATTGGCGAGCAGGCGCTGGTGAGAATCACCGGCGAGAATGCCAAGCGCACGTTGTGGGGCGCCATCAACCCTCGCTCCGGCAGGCGCGTCGTCATGGCCACCCAGCGCAGCCGCCAGGAGGACTTCATGGCCTTCTTGCACGCCCTGCGCTCCGCCTACCCCGGCCGTCCTCTGCTCCTGGTGCTCGACAGGGCCAGCTGCCACACCGCGCAGAAGTCTCAGCGGCTCGCCGCCCGCCTCGGTGTCCATCTGGTGCTGCTACCCAAGCAGCGCTCGGAGCTCAACTGCATGGACCACCTCTGGCGTCCCTCAAACAGCGCGTGTCGGCCAACCGGCAGTACTCGACGATGGAGCAGCACGTCGCCGCTGCCATCCGCTGGGTAGTGCGCCTTTCTCCCCAGGACGCCCTCCGCAAGGCGGGCTGCCTCGCCGAGGGCTTCTGGCTGCGCGATTTGTTAGAGAACTTCTGGCGACCTACTTAG
>NZ_RAWF01000054.1:0-40774 GCF_003612075.1 Corallococcus sp. CA041A | reverse complement strand
CCCCCGAGGCCCCCAGCCGAGGAGCTGAGCGGGCCCTATATTCGGCCCATGCTCCGCATCCCGAAAACCGCCGTGGTGGTGCTCGCGCTGGCCCTCGCTTCCGGGGCCCTGGCCGCGAGCGGCAGTCCCCAGCTGCAGACCTACTTCCAGGGCTCGGTGGACAGCCCCACCTACCAGCAGCAGGCCTTCCAGCGGGTGGCGAAGGCCTGGAAGCAGCCGGGCCCCAAGGGCACGCCGGCCCTGGGCAAGAAGACCATCGTCCAGGCCGTGCTCGACAAGGACGGCAAGCTGGTCTCCACCGCCATCCTCACCGAGTCCGGCGCCAAGGCCTGGGACGCCGCCGCGCTCGCCGCGGTGAAGAAGGCGGCGCCCTTCCCGCCCATGCCCAAGGGCACCACCACGCCCACGGTGGAGGCCCACTTCCACTTCGCGTGGGTCAGCTCACCTTGATGACAATCTTCCCGAAGTGCGCGCCCTGCTTCATGTGCTCGAAGGCGGCGCGCGCTTCCGCGAAGGGGAACACGCGGTCCACCACCGGGTGGACGTCATGGAGCGTGAACGCGCGCGTCAGCGCCTCGAAGGACTGACGGTGGCCCACGAACACGCCCTGCACGCGCAGGTTCTGCATCAGGATGGGGACCAGGGACACGGAGCCCGCCCCACCGGACAGCACGCCGATGACGGACACGGTGCCGCCCACGCGCAGCGCCTTGAGTGACTTCTCGAACGTCCCCGAGCCGCCCACCTCCACCACGTGGTCCACGCCCACGCCTCCGGTGAGCGTGCGCGCCGCCTTCTCCCAGTCCGGGGTGGTGACGTAGTTGATGCCCTCCTGCGCGCCCAGCTTCAGGGCCCGCTCCAGCTTGTCGTCGCGGCTGGACGTGGCGATGACGTGCGCGCCGAACAGCCGGGCAATCTGCAGCGCGAAGATGGACACGCCGCCCGTGCCCTGGACCAGCACCGTGTCCCCGGCCTTGAGCGCGCCTTGCGTGACGAGCGCGCTCCACGCCGTCACCGCCGCGCACGGCAGCGTGGCGGCCTCCTCGTCGGTGAGGTACGCGGGCGTGGGCACCACGCCGTCCTCGTGCAGGAGCATCGTGTCCGCGAGCGCGCCATCCAGCGGCCCGCCCAGCGTGGTGGCGGTGATGGCCTTCGTCGGCTCACCGGCCTGCCAGCCCTGCGCGAACAGCGTCATCACCCGGTCGCCTGGCTTCACGCGGGTGACGCCCGGCCCCACCGCGTCCACCACGCCCGCGCCGTCCGAGTTGGGCACCAGCGGCAGCTTCTGGCGCGGGTTGTAGCGGCCCTCCACCATCATCAGGTCGCGCGAGTTGAGGCTCGTGGCCTTCACGCGCACGCGCACCTGGAAGGGGCCAGGCACGGGGTCCGGCCGCTCCGCGCGCACCAGGTTGTCCAGACCGAAGGCACCGCGAATCTCGTAGACGTTCATGGCTCAAGAACTTAGAGCCGGGACCTTCCACCGAACAGGGTCCCACCATGTCACTGCTCCAGAAGTTGATGGAACACGCCTCGCTCCACGAGCCCTGCGGGACGGCCGGGAAGCGGGCCCAACTCAAGGCCGGACTCCCAGCCTCCGCCGCGACGAAGCAGGTGGATGGAGACCTGACGCTGACGGAGGGAACGGACCTCGTCTTCGAAGAGGGCCGCGTCCACGTGAAGGGCCACCTCCTCCTGGAGGACCAGTCCCGCCTGCTGGTCGCGGGGGACCTGGTGGTGGAGGGCAACATCATCCACGAGGGGTTCGACTACGCCCTGCTCTTCGCGGGCGGAGCCATCCAGGCGGACAACCTCCTCTTCCACGGCGAGCTGGTCGCGCTGGGCGGCCTCACGCTGCGCGGCGCGGCCTGGACCTACTACAACGACTACTCCACCTACGCGGACACGCTGACGGCTCGCGCGGTGGTGGCCGACGACCGCGCGGACGCCGTGGACCAGGTCCACGCGGACACGCACCTCCAAGGACACTCCCAGGTCATCGCGGGGGCGCTGGAGCAGTTGCTGCACCCCGAGGCGTGGGCCAGATACCAGCAGGGCTCCTACGCCGCGCTGGCCAGACACCTGCGCCAGGGTCAGCCTTTGCTGCGCGATTCACCTCCACGGCGCAAGTAATTGCCGGGAGCACCCGGGACGTCCTTCTTCTGGAAATACAGGACCGGCATGTTCGTTCTGTCTTTCGCCCAAGGAGGGCTTTACCCATGTCACGTTTCTTCAGTCGTCCCGCGGTGCTGGCGTGCGCGCTGGCACTGGGGCTCCAGGCCTGCGGCGGCAGCGAGCTTCCCCCCGAGTCCATCGCCCCGAGCGCGCCCGAGGTCCAGGCGCAATCCCTGACACAGGACGCGGCGCCGGACATCCTGGCGCAATTGCAGGCGGTTCCCGGCCTCACGGTGTTGCAGGAGCGGCCGCCCAGCCCGTCGGGCGCGCGCATCTTCGTGCTGGCCTATGACCAGCCGGCGGACCACCTGCACCCCAATGGCACGCGCTTCCAGCAGCGGATGACGCTGGTCTTCCGGAACGCGGAGGCGCCCATGGTGCTGGCCAGCACGGGCTACGGCATCAGCACGTCCCCCGGCCAGACGGAGCCCGCCTTCCTGCTGCAGGGCAACCAGCTGCAGGTGGAGCACCGCTTCTTCGGGCCCTCCATTCCGCAGCCCGCGAACTGGCGGCTGCTCAGCATCGAGCAGGCGGCGGCGGACCACCACCGCATCGTCCAGGCGTTCAAGCCGCTCTTCCCGGGCAAGTGGATCAGCACCGGCGGCAGCAAGGGCGGCATGACGTCGCTCTATCACCGGGCGTTCTTCCCGCGAGACGTGGATGCCACGGTGGCCTACGTGGCGCCCAACAGCTACGGCACGCAGGACCCGCGCTACGTGAAGTTCCTGAGCAAGCTGGGCACGCCCGCGTGCCGCGAGAGCATCCGCGGCTTCCAGCGTGAAGTGCTGGAGCGGCGCACGGAGACGGAGCCGCTCTTCCAGGCGACGGCCGCGGCGTACTACGGCAGCACCTACGACTTCCTGGGCGTGGACAAGGCGCTGGAGTTCAGCGCCCTCGAGTTCGCCTTCGCCTTCTGGCAGTACGGCGACGCGTCGCTGTGTGACGAGATTCCCCCGCCGGGAGGCTCCGCGCAGGGGCTGGTGGACTTCCTGGATGATGTGGTCGGCCTCTCGTACATGAGCGACGGGGACCTGGACTACTACGCGCCCTACGACTTCCAGGCCGCCACGCAGCTGGGCAGCTACGCGTCCGACGAGGCCCACCTGCGCGGCGTCCTGCGCTATCCCCGGGGCTACGACCCGCGGGCGCTCGTGCCCTTCGACATGCGGCCGTACCCCTTCAACCCCTTCGTGATGCCCATCGTAGAGGGCTGGGTGAAGGCGTTCGGCGAGCGCATCCTGCTCGTCTACGGAGAGAACGACCCCTGGTCCACGGGCGCGTTCAGCGTGAGCGCGCGCAATGACTCCTACCGGTTCTACCAGCCGGGCGGCAACCACGGCTCCCGCATCACGGGCCTGCCGGAGGCGGAGCAGGCCGTGGCGCTGGAGCGGCTGCGGAGCTGGGCGGGGCTGCCCACGGAGAGCGCCGCCACCCTGAGCCTGCGGGCCCGGAGCGCGGCGTCCGCGGACCTGCCCGTCACCACGGGCGTGGTGGACCGCCGCCGCGGCCCGCCGCGCGACTGACCCTTTCAGGGCCGTTCGGCCGTCACCTCGCGGGCCACGTCCAGGAAGGCGCGGAACGCGGGGGACACCTGGGCGCGGCTGGGGAAGTAGAGGAACAGGCCTTCCATCCACGCCGCGTAGGGTTCCAGGACCAGCTTCAGGGTGCCGCGCTTCAAGCGCGGCACGATGGTGGGCTCAAAGGCATACATGAGCGCCAGGCCCGCCTCCGCCATCGCCACCAGCACCTCCTCGTTGGTGGCGAGCACGGGGCCGCGCACGGGGATGCGCCAGCTCTTCTTGCCGCGCTCCAACTCCCACGCGTACTTCGCGCCGGTGGTCGGCAGGAGGATGTTCACGCAGTCGTGTTCCAGCAGGTCCTCCGGACGCTGGGGCGTGCCCTTGCGCTTGAGGTACGCGGGCGAGCCCACCACCACGTAGCGGAACCGCTTGGACAGACGCACCTGCACCATGTCCCGCTCGACGGCCTCGAACGGGCGGATGCCCGCGTCCAGGCCCTCCGCGACGATGTCCACGAAGCGGTCCTCGATGCGCAGCTCCACCTCCACCTGGGGATGGCGCTGGGCGAAGCGCAGCAGGATGGGCGTCACCACCGTGGACAGGGAGATGGTGGGCACGGACAGCCGCACGCGGCCCGTGACCTCGCTCGCGCTGGGCGCGCACGTGACCGTCTTCAGCCACACGGACCGCAAGAAGCAGGACGCGCTGCGGATGGGCGCCCACGAGGTGGTCGTGTCATCGAGGCCGGAGGAGATGGCGGCGAAGGCGAACAGCCTCGACTTCATCCTCGACACCGTCTCCGCGGCCCACGACGTCAACGCCTACCTGGAGCTGCTGCGGCGCGACGGGCACCTGGTGCTGGTGGGCTTCCCGGCCCGGCCGCTGGAGGTGGCCCCCCTCTCGCTCCTCTCCCGGCGCGCGAGCTTCTCCGGCTCCGGCACCGGCGGCCTGCCGGAGACGCAGGCCATGCTCGACTTCTGCGGCGAGCACGGCATCGTCTCCGACATCGAGCTGATTCCCATTCAAGGCATCAACGAAGCGTTCACGCGGCTGGAGAAGGGCGACGTGAAGTACCGCTTCGTCATCGACCTCAAGAGCCTGGGTTGACCTTCATGGCGAGCATCGGGCGGTACGCCGCCCGGTAGGACCAGGCCAGGAAGATTTCGGCCGCCAGGAGCATCACGGCCAGGCCCAGGCCCGACGGCGCGAGGAAGGCGTGCGTCAGGAAGATGTTCACGATGACCGGGGCGATGAGCGCCAGCGCCAGCGGGACGAAGCGGTTGGCCAGCAGCAGCAGGCCCACCACCGTCTCCGTGCCCTTCACCAGCGCGAACAGGAAGCCCGTCGCCTTCATCGCGATGCCAAAGGCCACCGCCGGATCCGCCGGGTTCAGGTCCTTGGGCATGGGAATGAACTCCAGGAACCCGTTCAGGCCGAAGACGAAGAACACCAGCCCCATGAACACGCGGGCCGCCGTCGGCAGGAAGCGGGCGAACGACTTCTTCTTCGGGGTGGCGTCCACCCCGGGGGTGGAGGAGGAAAGGGTGGCGTCCATGACGTGCTCCGTTCAGGTGGAAATCGCGGGCCTTCTACTCCACGTCGAATCGGGCCCACACGAATCGACACTCCCCGCGTTTTTCAGCGGTTCGGCACTCCGCCTACATGGCCGTACGTCCGAGCGCGCAGCCGCAGCACCTGGTACGTGGCGCCGCAGAGGAACAGGCCCAGCAGCGTCGCCAGGGCGGCCTGCACCAGGGGGGACTGCGGGCTGTCGGCCAGGGGCTTGCCGGCGGGCAGCCGGGTCAGCGTCTCGTTGATGCCCGGCACCAGCAGCACCATGAAGCTGGCGGAGTACGTGAGGGTCCGCACGTACTCCGTGGCGCGGCCGAACACGCCCAGGCCTGGCGCCGCCGCGCCCACCGCCATGAGCAGCAGCGCCACGAGCCCCAGCGCGTGGCCCGGGTTGAAGCCGCCCGTGCTGGACAGGCCGAACGACGTCACCACCGACGTCACCATGCTGGCGACGTACGCCTTGCCGACGCGCGTCCCCGGGTCGATGCGACCGTCGCGCACGAAGGCCCAGACGCCGAAGACGATGGGAGGCACGCTCACGAGCGTGTGGATGATGCCCAGGATGGACAGGGGGTTCGCCATGACAGGACTCCAGATGAGAGGGATTGAGCTTCAGGCCAGCAGGTATTCGCGGATCATCACGCGGGCGCGGTGCAGGCGGCTCTTCACCGCCGCCGGCTCCAACGACAGGCGCTCGGCCATCTCGCGGATGGAGAGCGCTTCGAAGTCGCGCAGCACGACGACCTCCAGGTACTGCGGCGGCAGCGACTCCAGCGCGGACGCCATGTCCAGCCGCAGCGAGTCCGGCGTGTGCGCGGACATCCACTGGTCCACGAGCGCTTCCTCGTAGGGGTCGTTCCTCAGCACCGTGCGGGCCAGCCGGCGGCACTCGCGCTGGACGATTCGGAACATCCACCCGGAGAACGACGCCAGCTTGCGCACGGCGGACAGCTGGCGGGACATCACCAGCAGGGCCTCCTGGACCGCGTCGTCCACGTCGCTGATGAGGCAGCGCTTCTGCGCGTAGCGCCGGAGGTTCGGCTGCTGGAGCTGCAGCAGGTGCACCATCGCGTCGCGGTCGCCGGCGTGGGCCGCGAGCAACAGCGCGTCGGGAGTGGTGGTCGAACCCATGGAGGCGGCCTCATGCGACGGGGAAAATCCCCATTCGCCAGATAAGAGGCGGCCACGAGGCGAATGGATTCGCGGCCCTGCTGATTTTTCTTCGGCCCCGTCCAACCGCTGGAAATGCCAGGGGTTTCAGCGCCAGAGGTTGGTGCGCGCCAGCTCCAGCACCTCGTTGGTGCGGCCGTTGAGCAGGGCCTTGATGCCGAACAGGGTGAAGCCCGCGGCCATGGCAGCGGTGATGCGCGGTGGCATCACCAGCTCCGCCTTGCTGACCACCGCGTCCACCAGCACGGGGCCGGGCGTCGCGAGCGCCAGTTGGACGGCTTCATCCACCTGCGCCGGGTCCTCCACGCGCAGGCCCTTGACGCCCACGGCCTCCGCCAGCGCGGCGAAGTTCGGGTTCTGGAGCGCCGTGCCCACGTCGAGCATGCCGCCCACCTGCTGTTCCATGGCCACGAAGCCCAGGGAGCTGTTGTTGAACACCACGACCTTGATGGGCAGCCCCAGCTGCACCAGGCCAATGAAGTCCCCCATCAGCATCGTGAAGCCGCCGTCACCGGAGAAGGAGATGACCTGCCGGTCCGGGAAGGCCTTCTGCGCGCCAATGGCCTGCGCCAAGGCGCTCGCCATGGAGCCGTGGTTGAAGGAACCCACCAGCCGCCGGCCGCCCTTCATGGTCGCGTAGCGCGCGGCCCAGACCGTGGGCAGGCCCACGTCGCAGGTGAAGATGGCGTCGTCCGCCGCCTGGAGGTCGAACGCGCGGGCCACCTGCGGCGGGTGGATGGGCTTCCTGCCCACCGTGCCCTGCCCCAGCGAGTCCAGCTCCTCGCGCGTCTTGCGGTAGTGCACGAGCGCGCGCTCCAGGTGCTTCGTGTCGCGCTTGGCTTCGATGCGGGGAAGGAGCGCCTGGACGGTGGCGGACACGCTGCCCACCACGCCCAGGTCCACCCGCGTGCGCTTGCCGATGTTCTCCGCGCGCACGTCCACCTGGATGATCCGCGTATCGGCGCTGTCCGGGTAGAACTGCCGGTAGGGGAAGTCCGTGCCCAGCATCAGGAGCACGTCGCAGTCGATCATCGCCCAGTATCCAGACGCGTAGCCGATGAGCCCCGTGAGCCCCACGAAGTGGGGGTTGTCCTTCTCCACGAACTCCTTGCCTCGGAGCGCGGAGACGACGGGCGCCTGGAGCCGCTTCGCCAGCTCCACCACCTGAGCGCCCGCGCCCTCGCAGCCCGCGCCGCACAGCAGCGTCACGCGCCCGCCGCGGTTGAGCAGCGCGGCCATCTGCTCCACCTGCGCGGATGAGGGCATCAGCTGGGACAGCGACGCGCGCAGCGACTCCGGGGTGGGGGTGCGCGCTTCCTCGGCCTTCAGCATGGCGATGTCGCCGGGGAGCACCACCACGGCCACGCCGCCCTTGCCCACCGCGCTGCGGACTGCGATCTCCGCGGTGCGCTGCATCTGGTTGGGCCCGGAGACCAGCTCGCAGTAGTGGCTGCACTCCTTGAAGAGCGACTCCGGATGGGTCTCCTGGAAGTAGCCGGTGCCCAGCTCCACGGTGGGAATCTGCGCGGCGATGGCCAGCACCGGAGCCCGGTTGCGGTGGCAGTCATACAGGCCGTTGATGAGGTGCAGGTTGCCGGGGCCGCAGCTCCCCGCGCACACGGCGAGCTGCCCGGTGAGGTGCGCCTCCGCGCCCGCGGCGAAGGCGGCGGCCTCCTCGTTGCGCATGGGCACCCATTCGATGTCGCCCCGGCGGCGCAGCGAGTCCGTGAGGGCGTTCAGGCTGTCGCCCACCACGCCATAGATGCGCTTCACCCCCGCGAGCGCGAGGACCTCCACGAACTGGTCCGCCACCGTCTTCTTCATGGTCCATCCCTCGCTTGGGCCGGTTCACCCCGGGCGAAGATGTGCACCGTCCCGCTGGCTCGCGACCGACCGTGCAGCCGGGCCCCAAGCAAGGCTGGCTGCCCGGTGCAGTCGGGCGGTCGCCATTCGCCGCGCCCCGAGCACCGTTCGCCGCGCCATTCAGGTCACTGGCGGCATGGCCCCTGGAGGCAGGTACCGTCCGCGACATCGTGGGGCCATGCGAAGCCCCCTGCTGTTGTCCGCTGTCACGGCGCTGCTGCTCACCCTGCCCGCCTCCGCCGCCGAGGACCCGGGCCGCGCCCACGTCCGCACCGCCGCCGAGGCCATGGGCGGCGAGGCCCGGCTCCGCGCGCTCAAGGGCCTGCGTCTTCGAGGCGTGGGCCACTGGAACCTGCTGGAGCAGTCCGAGCGCCCCACGCCGCCCTTCCTCGTCATGTACGAGCAGTTCGAAGAGGTCCGCGACCTGCGCCGGGGCCGCCTGCGCCAGAAGTCGGAGAGCCGCGGGATGGTGATGGATGAGTGGAAGGGAGTGACGATGCTGCTCGCTGAAGGTGTCGCGGCGGCGGACTTCCAGGGGAAGTGGAGGCCCCTGGGCGCGGCACAGCTCCAGGACATGCAGGAGCGGCTGGCCTTCGCGCCCGAGCACGTCTTGCTCGCGGCCCTGGACGCCAAGGACCTGCGAGCCCAGGCGGACACGGTGCTGCAGGAGGTGCCCCACCACGTCGTCGCCTTCCACCAGGACCGCGCGAGCGTGCGCCTGTTCCTCAACGCCCGCACGGGACTGCCCACCGCCGTGGAGACGGTGGACGCGCATCCGGAGGACCCGTTCTGGAGCGTCTGGGGAGACGTGCGAACCGTGTTGTCCTTCCAGGCGTGGACGTTGGAGCCGGGAGGCCTGCGCTACCCGCACCACTGGGAGTGGGCGCGCAACGGCCAGCTCCACCATTCCGTCACGGTGACGGCGGTGACGGTGGATCCGCCGCTCGCGGACGTGGACTTCGCCGTGGCGGATGACGTGAAGCAGGGCTTCGAGGCCCGCCGCGCGAGGAAGCTGGACGAAGCCCCCGTGGTCCGTCCGGAAGCGCCGCCCGTGGAGGTGGCGCCCGGTGTGGTGCAGCTGCCGGGAGCATGGAACGTGGCGCTGGTGGCGCAGGACGACGGCGTGGTGGTGGTGGAGGGCCCGCTCGCGTCCGGCTACTCGGCGCGAGTGATGGACGAGGCCGCGAAGCGCTTCCCGGGCCTGATGGTGAAGGCCGTGGTGTCCACCAGCGACGCATGGCCGCACATCGGAGGACTGCGCGAGTACGTGGCCCGGGGCATCCCGGTGTACGTGCTGGATCTCAATCGCGCGTTGGTGGAGCGGCTGGTGGCGTCGCCGCGCACGCTCGTGCCGGATACGCTCGCCAGGAAGCCGCGAGCAGCGAAGCTCCAGGTCGTAAACGGGCGGCGCGTGCTGGGCGCCGGGAAGAACCGGCTGGAGCTCGTCCCGGTGCGCACGGAGACGGGTGAGCGGATGTTGTTCGCATGGCTGCCGGAGCACCGGCTGCTCTACACATCCGACCTGGTGCAGCCCCAGCCGGACGGCTCGTTCTTCAACGTGCAGCAGGTGGACGAAACGGTGGAGGTGGCCGCGCGAGAGAAGCTCCCGGTGTCCCAGGTGTTTGGCATGCACCTGAAGCCCACGGATTGGAGCGCCCTCACCACCGCAGTGGACAAGGTCCGCAAGCCCTGAGGCCCTCGGCCAAGAAACCTGTCGCCACCGATGAGAAGGTGAGAACCCAGCCGGGCCTCCCCGTCGGCGGCGCACAGCGAAAACCTGTCCGACTGTCGGACAGGTTTTGGAAGACCGCGCCCGGCGGGCGGTGGACAACCTGGGCTGTCTGGAGGCTTCAGCGGGCCCGGCCCAGCCGCCGCTCCAGGTGCTCGCGGCGGCTACGGCTTACTCGCAGGCGCATGCCGCTTCGCAGCACCACCACCTGCTCCGTGGGCGAGGGCCGGTGCACTTCTTGAATGCACGCCACGTTGACGATGGCGGAGCGGTGGATGCGCACGAAGCGCTCCGGGTCCAACCGCGCCTCCAGCGCCGCCAGGCTCTCGCGCAGCACGTGGGCCTTGCCGTCCGCGTGCAACGTGACGCAGTAGTCGTCCGCCTCCACCCACTCGATGTCCGCGACGGGGACGAGCACGGAGCGCAGCCCCACGCGCACCAGCAGCCGGTCCGCGGGATGCTCGGCGCGCCTTGGTGCCGGGCCCGCGTCCGCCAACAGGTCCGCGAGTCGCCGGCCCAGCTCGGCGGCCTCGCCGGCGCGCAGCCTCTGACGAGCCCGGGCCAGCGCCTCGTCGAAGCGCGTGTCGTCGAAGGGCTTCACCAGATAGTCCACCGCGTGCACGTCGAAGGCCTTCACGGCGAAGGTGTCGAACGCGGTGATGAAGATGACAGCGGGCATGTGCTCCACGCCCACTTCGCGCAGCACTCCGAAGCCATCCAGCTCCGGCATCTGCACGTCCAGCAGCACCAGGTGGGGACGCTGGGCACGGATGGCATCCACCGCTTCGCGGCCGTCGCGGCACTCGCCGCACACCACCGCGTCTGGATGGCGTGCCAGGGCCTGCCGCAATCCCTTACGGGCCAGCGGCTCGTCATCCACCAGCAGCACCCGCAGCTCAGCCATGCGCCACCCCAGCGGCGCCCGGCTTGGAGCGCCAGGGCAGCAGGACCGTGGCCACGGTGCCCTGCCCTTCCGCGTTGGCGACTCCCAACCGTCCCGCTTCGCCGTAGAGCTGCGACAGCCGCGCGCGCGTGTTCGAAAGGCCGATGCCCCTCGCCGCTTCCAGGTCGAAGTCCCAGGGCAGCCCCGGACCATCGTCACGCACGGTCAGCTCCAGCGCGTCTCCGCACCGCCGTGCCCCGATGCGCAGCACCCCGGATGCGGAGCGCACGCCGATGCCGTGGCGGAGCGCGTTCTCCGCGAGCGGCTGGAGCACCAGGTGGGGCACTCGGGCCTCCAGCGCTTCCGGCTCCACCGCCCACTCCACTCGCAGCCGGTCCGCGAAGCGCAGCTGCTGGAGCTCCAGATAGCGCGACAGCACGGCCACCTCGTCGCGCAGGGACACCTCCTGGGTGGCTCCCTGCTGGAGCAACTGCCGGAGCAGGTCGCTCAGCAGCACCAGCATGCGCGCGGCCTCCTCCGTCTCCTTCTCGCGCACCAGCACCACGATGGCGTTGAGCGTGTTGAAGAGGAAATGCGGCTGCAATTGCGTCTGGAGCGCGAGCAACCGTGACTCGGCCAGCTGCACCGCGAGCACCGCGGCCTGCCGCTCGCTGTCCCTCGCCCGCTGGGAGGCCCGGGTGGCGGAGGCCACCGCCAGCACCGTCGCGTAGGCCATGCCCATCATCGGCAGCCAGCCCCACCATGCACGCAGCCAGCGCGCGGCCCAGGTGGCATCACGCCCGGGCATGAACTGCGCCGTCGTCAGCGCGTACACGGCGGCGAACAGGGCACCCATGCCCAGACACGCCGCCAGGTGCACGAGGACGGAGCGCGGCCTCGGAGGACTCAGAGGCTCGCGCGCGGCGAGCCGGGTGAGCCACGGCGTGAGGGGCAGCCACACGTACCAGGCGGGCATCTGCGCCGCGAACACCCGCCACAGCGCGGGCGCCCCGGCCATGTCCCGGCTGAACGTGTACGTCTCCAACGCGGAGAAGAGCGCGGGCACGGACCACGCGGCGGCCCGCTTCGCCCAGGCACGCCACGCGCTTCCAGAGATGTCTTCCACGGTGCCCACGAGGCCCGTGAGTCTACCGGCGGGCGCCACGGACTTCACCGCCTGCGCGAGGGCTCAGGGGAAGCCGCTGAGCACAATCTTGCCCAGCGTGCGGCCCGTCTCCACCGCCGCGTGCGCGCGCCGGAGGTTCGCGGCGGAGAGCGGACCGAAGTCCTGCGTCATGGTGGTCCGCAGCGTCCCCGCCTCCACCAGGTCCGCCACCGCGTCGAGCAGCCGCTGCTGGGAGAGCGGATCCGCGTCGTAGAGCGCGCGCGTGAACATCAGCTCCCAGTGGAGCGCCAGGCTCTTGCGCTTCATCGCGTTCACGTCGAGCGGAGTCTGCGGGTCGTCGATGATGCCCAGGTGTCCGAAGGGCGCCATCAGCTCCACCAGCTGCGCGAAGTGCTGCTCCGTCGCGGTGAGCGCCATCACGTAGCGCACGCCTCCCGGCACCAGCGCCTTCACCTGCTCGGCCAGGGGCTGGCGGTGGTCCACCACGTGGTGCGCGCCCAGGGACTTGCACCACTCCACCGTCTCCGGCCGCGACGCCGTGGCGATGACCGTGAGGTCCGTCAGCTTGCTGGCGATTTGAATCGCCATGGAGCCCACGCCGCCCGCGCCGCCCACCACGAGCAGCGCGTCCTTGCGAGTGCCCGTCTTCTGTCGAGGCACGCCCAGGCGCTCGAACAGCAACTCCCACGCGGTGATGGAGGTGAGCGGCAGGGCCGCCGCCTGGGCGAACGTCAGCCCCTTCGGCTTGCGGCCGACGATGCGCGCGTCCACGACGTGCAGCTCGGAGTCCGTGCCGGGCTTCGCGATGGAGCCCGCGTAGAAGACCTCGTCACCAGGGCGGAAGCGCTTCACGTCCTTGCCCACGGCCTCCACCACGCCGGCCGCATCCCAGCCGAGCACGCGCGGCGAGGACTCCACCTTGTCCTTGGGCGCGCGCACCTTCACGTCCACGGGGTTCACGGACACGGCGCGCACGCGCACCAGCAGGTCTCCGGGACCGGGCGTGGGGTCCGGCAGCTCCACGTCGGCGAAGGCTTCGGGATGATCACTGGGGAGGTACTTCGTGAGGGCGACGGCTCGCATTGGGGGCTCCTTTGCGTGCAACATCGTCCCGAAGGTCGGAACGGACAAGTACGCAGGATTTCCGCCCATACGCACGAAAAGGGAACCATGGCCCGGCACAAGACCTATGACTGCTCCGCCGGTTGTCCGGTGTCCGCGACGCTGGATGTGATTGGGGGCAAGTGGAAGGGGCTCATCCTCTACCACCTGCTCGAAGGCACCCTGCGCTTCGGCGAACTGCGCAAGCGCATCCCGGACGTCACGCAGCGGATGCTGACGCAGCACCTGCGCGAATTGGAGGAGAGCGGGCTCGTGCACCGGCAGGTGTACGCGGAGGTGCCTCCGCGCGTCGAATACAGCCTCACGCCGCAGGGCCAGACGCTGCGAGGCGTGATTGCCGCGCTCAAGTCCTGGGGAGAAACGTACCTGGGCCGGAAGGCTCCAGAGCCCGCGGCCTCGAAGCGCCGGCTCGCCGTGGCGGGGCGCTGAAGGGAAGCGCGCCCTACCCCGCCGCGCGCACCAGGCGCAGCACCAGCACGAAGTGCAGCCCCGCGCCCACCAGCGTCATGGCGTGGAACACCTCGTGGTAGCCGAAGACGCCGGGCAGGGGGTTGGGCCGCTTGAAGGCATACGCGAGCGCGCCCAGCGTGTACGCCAACCCCCCGGCGATGATGAGCACGATGGCGGAAGACCCCACCGCGCGGAAGACGTCGCCGAAGTACGGCATCATCGTCCACCCCACCCCGATGGCCAGCGCCGCCGTCACCCACTTGGGCGCGCCCACCCAGAACATCGACTGGAGGATGCCCAGCAGCGCCCCCGCGTAGAGCCACGCCATCAGCGGGTTGCCCACCTCGGGAGGCAGCCCCAGCAGGATGACCGGCGTGTACGTCCCCGCGATGAGCAGGAAGATGGCCGCGTGGTCCGCCCGGCGCATCCACGCGCGGGCCTTCGGCGACCAGTTCACCCGGTGGTACGTCGCGCTGATGGTGAACAGCCCCACCAGGCTCAGCGCGTACAGCGCCGACGCCAGCATCGTGCGAGGCGTGGGCGCCATCGCCACCAGCACCACGCCCGCGCCCACCGAGAAGGCCGCCGCCCACTGGTGCAACACCCCGCGCAGCTTCGGCTTCTCCATTCCCAACACCACCGCGCTCACGCGCGCCCCATGACGGACTCGACACCCTTCGAAACGAAGCATTTCATGACGGTGGCGACTCCACGCCTTCCCTACGGAATGGTAGGTTTCGGTCCGGTAAGTTACCGACGGGTAGGTTAGAGGTCAACTTGAAGAAGAAACAGCGGCTCACGGGCGCGGAACGCCGGATCCAGTTGATGGAGATCGGCCGGTCGGTCTTCGCCTCGAAGGGCTACGAGGCAACCTCGATTGAAGAGGTCGCCCAGCAGGCGGGCGTGTCCAAGCCCATCGTCTACGAGCACTTCGGCGCGAAGGAAGGGCTGTACGCGGCCATCGTGGACCGGGAGCTGGAGGACCTGGTGGCGCGCGTGTCCGCGAGCATCGCGCAGGGCACGCCCCGGCAGCGCTTCGAGGACGCGGTGCTGGCGTTCATGTCCTACGTGAAGGAGGAGCCGGCGGGCTTCGCGGTGCTCACGCGCGACTCACCCACGGCGGCGGCGCGGCGCGGACTGACGCGTGTCATCGACGACCTGGCCCAGCGCGTGAGCGACGTCTTCCGCAGCGAGTTCGAGCGCGCCGGCTACCCGTCCAAGGTGGCGCCCATCTACGCCAACGCGCTGGTGGGCATGGTGACGCAGGTGGGCCACTGGTGGGCCGCGGAGGGCAAGTCCTTCTCCACGGAGAACGTGGCCCGCCATGTCGCCGCGCTCGGGTGGATGGGATTGAGACACCTGCCCAAGGACCCGGCGGCCCCCGGCGCGAAGCGCGAGCCGAAGCGCCGGAGCTGAGGCTACGCCTTCGGAGGCCGCGCCTTGAGCGCCGCCTGGATGCCTTCCAACGCGCCCGGGTCCTCGATGGTGGTGAGGTCGCCCGGCTCGCGGTCCTCCGCCACGGCCTGGATGCTGCGGCGAAGCAGCTTGCCGGAGCGCGTCTTGGGCAGGTTCGCCACCACGTACACCGCCGCCGGGCGGGCCACGGCGCCCAGCGTCCGGCCCACCGTGTCCATCACCTCGCGCGAGAGGGCATCCCGGTCCTCCTCGCGTTGCAGGCGCACGGGGTCCTTGGGCACGGCGAAGGCCATCACCACCTGGCCTTTCAACTCGTCCTTCACGCCCACCACCGCCACCTCCGCGATGGCCGGATGGCCGCTGATGGCTTCTTCAATCTCACGCGTGCCCAGGCGGTGGCCCGCCACGTTGATGACGTCGTCGGTGCGGCCCAGGATGAAGTAATCCCCATCCGCGTCGCGCGTGGCCCAGTCGAAGGTGTTGTAGAGGGGCGTGTCGAAGCTCGCGAAGTACGTGGAGACGAAGCGCGCATCGTCGCCCCACACCGTGGACAGACAGCCCGGCGGCAGCGGCGGCTGAATCACCAGCACGCCCTTCTGGTCCGCCGCCGTCACCTCTTCGCCGCTCAGCCCATCCACCAGCTTCACGCGATAGCCATAGATGGCCGCGC
Source organism: Corallococcus sp. CA041A (assembly GCF_003612075.1). Classification (NCBI taxonomy): domain Bacteria; kingdom Pseudomonadati; phylum Myxococcota; class Myxococcia; order Myxococcales; family Myxococcaceae; genus Corallococcus; species Corallococcus sp. CA041A. The sequence continues at coordinate 25,081 of NZ_RAWF01000054.1, read as the reverse complement.
CCGGTGAACCCAGCTTGCGCTTGCGCGGCTCCACCCCGGGAACGGGCCCGAGGATGGGCCAGCCCGTCTCCGTCTGCCAGTAGTTGTCCAACACCTGCGTGGACGGCAGCGCGTCCGAAATCCACGCGTGCGTGGGCGCGTCCAGCGGCTCTCCCGCGAGGAACAGGTAGCGCAGGCTGGACGTGTCGTGGCGCTTCAAGAACGCCGCGTCCTGCTTCTTCAGGATGCGGATGGCCGTGGGCGACGTGAACATCACGCTCACCTTGTACTGCTCGATGAGCCGCCACCAGACGGCGGCATCCGGGCGGATGGGCAGGCCCTCGTAGAGCACCGTCGTCATGCCGTTCAGCAGCGGGCCGTAGACGATGTACGAATGGCCCACCACCCAGCCGATGTCTGAGGCGGTGAACATCACCTCGCCGGGCTGGCCCGTGTAGATGTGGCGCATGGACGCGGCCAGCGCCACCGCGTAACCGCCCGTGTCGCGCTGCACGCCCTTGGGCTTCCCGGTGGTGCCGGACGTGTAGAGGATGTAGCTGGGCTCCGAGGACTCCATCCACTCCACCGGAACCTGGGCGCCCTCGTGCTCGCGGCCCAGCGTGGCGAAGTCCACGTCGCGCTCCGGCGTGACGGGGCTGTTGGGCACGAGCCCCCGGTCCACCACCAGCACGCGCGCGGGAGGGTGCTTCGCGAGCGTGAGGGCCTCATCCACCAGCGGCTTGTAGGGGACGACCCGGCCCGCGCGCATGCCCGCGTCCGCCGTCACCAGCAGGACAGGCCTCGCGTCGTCGATGCGCGTGGCCAGGCTGTGCGCCGCGAAGCCGCCGAACACCACCGAATGGATGGCCCCCAGGCGCGTGCAGGCCAGCAGCACGAAGACGGCCTCCGGCACCATGGGCATGTAGACGATGACGCGGTCCCCGCGCTTCACGCCCAGCGAGCGCAGCATGGCCGCCGTCCGGTTCACCTCCGCGTGGAGCTGCGCATAGGTGTACTGGCGGCGCTGGTCCGTCTCGGTGGACTCGAAGACGAGCGCCAGCTGGTCCGCGCGGGTGGCCAGGTGCCGGTCCACGGCGTTGTGGCACAGGTTGGTGCGCCCACCGACGAACCAGCGCGCGAAGGGCGGCCGGGAGTCGTCCAGCACCGCATCGAAAGGCCGCTCCCAGTCGATGAGCCGGGCCTGCTCCGCCCAGAACGCCTCCGGCGCTTCGATGGAGCGGCGGTAGAAGTCCAGATAGCTGCCCATGCGGACGCTCCTGCGAAGGGGATGTGCCCGGACGATAGTGGCGGGCCCGCGAGGGTGGGAAGGACGGCTTCCGGAAGATGCCCGGGACTCATCAGCGCGACGGGCGTAACCCCATCAGCACCGACACCGTCCAGCGCATCTACTGCCGCACGTCCGCGGACGCAGCGGGCAATGAGTCGGTGCGGTGCTACGCCGTGTCCGCGGCGAACGTGTCCGCGACCTGCTACTCGGCCCTGCCCGCGCACGTGCGCAGCGCGCAGTCCGCTGGCGACGCGTCCTTCATCGATTTCACCTGGGACGTGAACGGCGTCTGTCAGTCCATCGACGTGCTCAAGGGCTCGCACCTGGAGCCGAAGGCGCCGTAGTCCCGCTGCTTGCGCCACGCCCCCGGAGCCTCTTGATGAAGACCTTCCTCCAGACACGGACGATGATCAGCGGCGCTTCCACCAGGCCCTCCGCGCCGGCCCGCGCGAGGAGGTCGAAGCGATGGAGCGCGACCTCTCCCTGGCCATCAACAGCGGGCAACTCCGGCCAGCGCTGGGCGACGAGCGGTAGCGCGCGACACGACGCAAGCGCGTCCTGTCAGCACGCAGCGTGGGGCGCGTGCGCGGGCCGTGGATGTGATCACGCGGGGTTGAGCTCTGGTCCTGACCTTGCAGTTGGAGAGGGTGCGTCCGTGAAACAGGTTTTGTTTCACGGCAGGTGTCCCCCTCCCGCCAGGTCCTTCCGTGACGATCTCCACGACCCTCACCATCCAGAACAACTCCGGCTGCCCCATCGATGACCGCGGCACGCCTGACTACAAGGACGGCACGCTCAGCGGATCCGCGCCCGCCACCAGCATCGCGGCGGGCTCCAGCACGACCTTCAAGATCGAGCAGAAGAACTCCGTCTCCCCCGGCCCCGAAGGCACGGTGACGTACAAGCTGGAGACGGGGAACGAGCAGGTGCCCCTCTCCTTCTACTGGGACTTCGCCAGCGGCCCGGTGCACGAGGAGCACTACACCGCCACCACGAACGCCAGCCTCGCGCCGGTGGTCATCACCCAGACGGACGCGAGCGGAGACCACCACGCGACCACCTACCGGGTGGACTTCAAGCCACGCGCGCCCCATGAGTGGGACCTGGTGTGGGCGCTGTCCGTGGGCCTCATCAACAAGCAACTGCACGCGCTGCGCTACTACCAGCTCATCCCGTCCTCCTTCACGCAAGCCGCCAGCGGAGGCGCGCAGCTCACCGTGACGGCCATGGGCGACCCGACCGTGTCGGTGCCCGACGACCAGACGACCCACCTGGACGTGCACCTGCCCTTCACCACCGCGACCCTCCAGTACGTGGAGTCAGGCGCGACGAAGACGCAGGACCTGTCGGGGACGACGGTCATCGTGTCGCTGGACCTGTCGCAGGCGCAGGTGACGGACCCCAACACGCTGGCCGCCACGTCGGAGGCGAAGCAGCACATCCAGGGCCTCCAGTCGCTCAACTACTCCGTCTACCGCCTCTTCCTGGACCTGGCCCAGCCGTCGCTGTTCCGCGCGCTCCAGGTGGTGAACGCGAGCAACCAGTCCGTGTCACTCAGCCAGGCCGCGCAGAGCGCGCTCCAGGCCACGCTGGCCGGCGTGGGGCACATGGACGTGGCGTACACGACGCAGGCCCCGGGCAGCCCCGCGAGCATCATCCCCACGCTCGCGAAGGAGCGCACGACCCGCTACAGCACCAACGGGAACTTCAGCACGCTCAACGTGTGCATGATGAGCCGGGGCCGGAAGGAGCCCAACTGGAGCTCGCGCTTCGGCTTCACCGCGCCGCTGGCCGCGACCACCAACCCGGACGGCACCCCGGCGGAGGCCCGCGCGAGGCTGTTCCTCAGCCAGGACACGCTGGGCGAGGGCTACCTCAAGCCGACGGTGCTGCCCGCCATCCTGAGGGCCTCCGGCATCCCCGGCACCCTCTCGCGGCTGGCGCCGCTGATGTACCAGTGCGTCGGCTCGCGCGACAACTCCAGCAAGAACGACGGCCGGGGCGAGTTCGTCCAGGTGGACAACGGCTTCGACCAGTACGTGCGCGGCACGGAGACCGTCGTCTTCACCACCCAGCCCAACCTCACCCAGACCGACCGCTGCACGGTGGCGATGAACGGCCAGTTCCAGGTGAACATCGAGGCCAGCCAGTATCCCCTGGACTTCATCGGGCTGGGCCTGAAGGACGTCCTGGGAAAGGCCACCTACGTGCAGCCCTGGACGGGCACCATCACCATCGCGGCCGGAAACGGCGGCAAGCTGGTGACGTCCGTGAGCATCGTGCTGGGCAAGGCCCCGGCGCCGGACGTGGACAAGACCCTGGATGGCTGGGTCTTCAACGCGTTGGACAAGCTGTTCAACTGGTCCTCCACGTCACCGCAGGACGAAATCACGCAGAAGGCGCAGGACTTCGCCAACAACCTGGCCGCGACCTTCCAGAACAACGCCTCCATGTCGCTGGATATCGAGGACTGCGTCGTGCTGCCCACGGGCTCCGCGCATGACTACAGCCAGTTCGTCTTCAACTCGGAAGGCGCCGTCCAGGTGGACGTGTCCTTCCCCGGCTGAAGCGCCCCCGTCCCTTCCAAAGACATCCAAGGAACCCATCCATGTCCCAGACTTCCCAGACGGGCTCGGCGACCGTTTCCTCCAGCCTGATGTACAACTACCTGGCCGCCACCTCCGTGGACGCGGCCTATCCCCTCGCCTCCGCGGAGGACACCGGCGGCTCGCCGCTGCTGTTCAGCGTGGGCGCGTCCTCGGCGAACACCGCGCGCAAGACGCTGTGGGTGATGTTGCGCGACACCACCGTGACGACCGGCTGGCGCCAGGTCGAGCTCAGCCCGGACGCGAACCACGACGTGCAGGGCTACGCGGTGGTCCAGGCCCCCTCCGGCCAGGTCATCATCGCCGTTGCCATGGATGACGGCGCGGGCGGCAGCCACGTGTTCGTCTCCCCCACCCTCACGCCCACGCCGGACGGCGGCCCGTGGAACACGCTCAACACGGCGTGGGTCCAGCGCAACGGCGCTCCCGGCGGCATGCCCGTGCAGCGGCTCCTGCTGGGCGACTTCGTCAGCGCCAGCGAGGCGCCGCTGCTGGTGGCGGAGGTGAGGAACACGAACGGCTCCACCGGCCGATACTTCGTGGACGCGTCCACGAGCGCCACGAACAGCGCGTGGGTGAACTGGGCGCCGCCCAAGGACATGCAGACGCTGCACGACGTGGTGGTGGCCCGAGCCTCCATCACCGGCATCTCCTACCGGGGCACCTGGTCGCTGTTCGACGACAACACCGGTAAGCGGTGCCTCACCTTCACCAGCCTCCTGGACCCGTCCACCAACACCACGCATTCGCTGTCGGTGACGGCGCCGTCGGGGGGCCGCTGCCTGTGGGCGCTGGAGGACCGTCAGAACCAGGGCCTGAGCGCGCTGTACGTGGGCGGTGACGGGCTGTCGTGGTTCCCCTCCACGGGGCTGAAGAACGCGAAGAGCACCGCGCTGGCCATCGCGTCCTCGGACGTGCTTTCCGGCGTCACCTCCGTGTTGGCGCAGCAGGACTCCCAGCGCGTCAGCGTGTGGGCAGTGGACGGAAGCCAGCGGCTGTTCTCCTTGAACAACACGGTGGGTGCCACGGAGGGCTGGTCCGCGCCGCTCCAGCAGCGCGAGCACGTGGCCCGGCTGGCCCCGCGCCGCAACCAGAAGCGCTCCACGGGGGAGCTGTTCGTGACCTCCACGGACAACAGCCTCATCACCTACCTGTGGCAGGACCCGGACACCACCGCCTGGCAGAACACGGACATGGTGTTGCCCACGCTGGCCAACGGGCAGGAGTTCCCCAGCTACACCACCGTGGTGCGCTTCACCGACGCGCAGGGCGCGGCGCTGGTGGGCCAGCCGGTGCAGGTGAACGCCTCCGAGTGGTCCCGCGTGATGGTGAACGGCTACTGGACGGACCTGGACACCAGCACGCGCGTGGAGGTGAAGACAGACGCCAGCGGCACGGTGACGCTCATCAACAAGGTGTCCGACGTGGGCACGCCCGTGTTCCGCTTCAGCGCGCCGTTCCTCGCGCAGGACGTGACGGCGGACCCCAGCGCGGAGCTGCGCGCGAACCTGGCCGCGAAGCTGAAGGGCCAGGACCTGTCCCAGTGGACGAAGTCGGACGGCACGCCCATGGTGCCCCCCGGCGCGGACCCGGACCTGGTGGCGCAGGTGCAGGCGTCGCTCCAGCAGCTGATGGACAACATGGACAGCCTGCCCGCGGACGGCTCGTCGGCGCCCCTGGAGCCGGCGGCGCCCACGGCGATGGCGAAGACCCAGACGTCCTTCGCGGTGCTGGGCAACGTGACGAACGCCATCGAGACGGCCGCGGGCGACGTGCTCCAGGCGCTGAAGAGCGCCGCGGGCACCGTCTACGAATACGTCATCCAGCCCATCCTCAGCGGCACGAAGACGCTGCTCCAGTTCTTCGTGAAGATTGGCGAGCAGGTGGTGACGTTCGTCGTGCGCACCATCAAGGAGGCGCTCCAGCTCATCAGCTGGCTGTTCCAACAACTGGCGGTGCTGCTTGAAGACATCATCGCCTTCCTGGGCTTCCTGTTCGCGTGGGACGACATCCTGGCCACCCAGCGCGTGATGGAGGCGATGACCAAGGACGTGGTCCTCGCGCTCGCGGGCAGCATGAAGGGCATGGAGGCCTCCATCACGGAGTACTTCAACGGGCTCATCGCGAAGTGGGACGGCGTCTGCCAGACGGCGCTGGGCATGCCGGACGTGACGACGCAGCAGGTGGTGACGCAGACACAGGCCGCGCAGACGCCGGAGCAGAAGTCCGCCACCGACTGCCTCACCACCAGCCCGGGCGCGACCTTCTCCACCTACCAGGTGTCCCACGGCGGCATCGGCGACAGCACGGCCGATGACTCCGATGCGCCGGTGGCGCAGGCCGTCACCGACTTCCTCCAGACGGTGGGGAACATCCTGTCGGACGTCGCGGACTCCGTGAAGGAGCTGTGCCAGGGCCTCCAGACGATGGTGCAGCAGGGCACCGTCAGCTTGCACTCCATCGTCCAGCTGCTGGCGGGCGAGGCCGCGAAGACGCTGCTCGCCGCCGCCAGGGACCTGCTGGTGGGCCTGTGCGAGGTCATCGCGGACGTGAGCCAGTCGATTCTCGACGACGTGCTCCTGCGCCCGTTCAACATCCCGGTCCTGAGCTGGCTGTACAAGAAGCTCACGGGCGAGGACTCGCTGACGATGCTGGGGGCCCTCAGCCTGCTCGCGGCCATCCCCGTCACGATTGTCTTCAAGCTGCTGACGGGCCATGCGCCCATCCCCGAACAGAAGCAGTCCAGCTTCATGCGCGTCATGACGCCCTGGCGGACGACGTCACTGGTGGCGCTGCCCGAGTCGAAGGACGACAACGGCGACAACGTGATTGGCGACTCCGCCCACAACTACTCGGTCATCGGCGGTGCGCTCTCGATCATCTCCTCGTTCTGCTACACGCTCTTCCTGACGGGAGGGCAGCTCACGAAGAGCGCGCCCGCGCAGCGGTGGTTCTCCACCGGGCAGACCGTCGCGACCTGGACGGGGGTGGCGGGGAGCTTCCCCTTCGACGAGGACGTGCCCTCGCAGCAGTTGGACCGGATGGTCTGGGCGCTCTATTCCCTGGAGGCCGTGGTCACCGGGCTCGTGTCCCTGCTGAGCTGGACGCGGGGCGCGGATGTGGAGGCGAAGGGATTGGCGAAGGCGCTGGAGATGACGGACAGCACGCTGCTCACGTTCATGGGACTCGTGAGCCTGGTCCTGTCTGTCGTCAGCTACATCCTGGAGCTGGATGGGGAGATCGCCCCCTCCGTGCCCTACCACTCCACCTTCTGGGACACGGAGAAGTTCGGCGCCAACGTCCTGTCCTTCGGCGGCATGACGGGAGAGGGCGTGGCGGGCCTCATCCCGGGCGAAGCCGACAAGGCGCTCATCCTCGCGGGCTCGGCGGTCGCGGAGTGGGGAGCGCTCCTGCTCGACGTCACGCGCTGGGCGGACGCCGTCCTCTACAACAACCCGGGTGACGGCTCGAACAAGAAGCTCTTCCAGCTCTGGTGAATCACACGCCCCCGTCCCCTGGCACGAAGCCGGGGGACGGGAGGTGTTTCACCGGAATGGCTTAGCGAGCCTGGGCGCCGTCGGCGCTGACCAGGGCAGTGGCCTCGTTCACGATGGTGTAGCTGCCGGCGGAGCCCTTCACGTCGATGCCGGAGAAGTGGCGGTAGGGATAGGCGCCGTCGCCGATCTGCTCCACCAGCTCCAGGGTGTCACCGGTGAGCTGCTGGCCATTCACCTGGGTGGTGAAGGTCTTGCCCTTGAGGCTCATGCGCCAGATGCAGGCGCCGTCCTCGGTCTGGGGCACGGAGTCCGCGCGCACGGCGAACGGGAACGGCAGGTGACGGAAGTCGATGGCCGCGAAGCCCCAGGCCATGTACACGTTGCCCATCCAGTCCGTGAAGATGACGACGCGGGCCGCGGGCTCATGGGTGCCGCCGCCCTGGAACACGCCGTCGCGGTACACGTTGACGCGATAGGTGGAGCCACCGGCCGTGCCGGTGAAGGCGGGCGCCACGGACAACTGCGACCCGTTCGCGCTCGGCGTGACGCTCAGGGTGCTGACCACCTGGTCCGCGTCACGCGCGGCCAGCGAGAACTGGCCCTGACCGCCGCCCAGGTTCATCCGCGCGGCCTGCTGCCAGCCCGTCGCGTTGGAGAAGTGGCTGGCCACGCCGTTCGCGGTCCCCTGCGCGAGCCCGAACACCTGGAGCCCCTCCGCCGTGGCGGCCAGCTGCGCGTTGCCCACCGCGCAGCTCTGGATGCCATTGAACCGCGAGACACAGCCCTGCGCCTGCGACTCCTGCGTGCCCGTGGGGGCCTGCGCGCTGTCGTCCGGCCCCTGGCAACCCGCCAGCGCCAGGAACGCCGCCGCCATCACGAATCCGGTCTTCATCGTCCGCATGTCTTCAACCTCGAAAATGGGGTGTGTTTCACCCGGTGGGTGAAACACCGCGCGCGAGACATCCGCCCCGCGAGCGGTGCCGACGGCTTCTGCACCCGCCGAGCCAGTAACATGCGAAAACAAATTTTCCGGATTCCCTCGGAAACACCGCTGACGCGGCAAGTCGCAGTAGCCCCGCATGTCACACGCGCCTGGGTCTGTAGCGTGCGCCGTCACCGTTGGGCCTCCACCGGTCTGGCTCGGGTACACTCGAGCGCTCGGGAAGGTCTTTTGTGCCCCCGTCCAGGAGTCGCCGCATGCACGCCGCCCCTTCCGACTCCGCGGTCCTTCCGCCCTCACTTCCCGCGGGGCTGCCGTGGGTGGGGCAGGGGCTGGAGTACCGGAAGGATCCGCTGGGCTTCTTCCTGCGCTACGCGGACCGGGGCGCGGTGGTGCGGGCCCGCTTCGTGGGGACGGACGTCTACCTGCTCAACACGTCGGAGGCCATCGAGCACGTGTTGGTGAAGAACTTCCGCAACTACCCGAAGGACGCGTTCCAGAAGCGCGCCCTGGAGGCGGTGGTGGGCCACGGCCTGTTCACCAGTCACGGCGACTTCTGGATGCGGCGGCGGAGGATGATGCAGCCGGCCTTCCACAAGAACCTGCTGGCGGCGCACGGGAGCGTGGCGGTGAAGGCCGCGAACACCTGGATGGCGTCACGGCGGGAGGGAGCGTCCTTCGACGCGTACCCGGAGATGATGGCGCTGACGTTGGACGTGGTGGCGGAGACGCTCTTCGGCGCGAACCTCTCCGCGCAGGCGAGGGAGCTGGGACGGGCCATGGAGGCGGTGATGCTGCATGCCCAGCACCTCTTCGACACGCCCATCACCCTGCCCGCCTGGGTGCCCACGCCGGGACAACTGCGGTTCAGGGCCGGCCTGCGCGCATTGCACGCCGTCGTGGATGACGTGGTGGAGCGCCGAAGGAGGCAGGGAGGCACGGGTGACGACCTGCTGGGCCTGATGCTGGAGGCCCAGGCCGAGGAAGGCGAGCACCTGACGGACGCGCAGCTGCGCGACGAATGTCTGACATTGATGATCGCCGGGCATGAGACGACGGCCGCCGCGCTGGCGCTCAGTCTGTGGTTGCTGGCGCGCCATCCGGAGGCGGAAGCAGCGCTGCGGCGGGAGCTGGCCACGGTGTTGGGAGGCCGCGAGCCCACGGTGGCGGACCTGCCGTCACTGCCGTACTGCGAGCAGGTGGTGAAGGAGTCGCTGCGTCTGTATCCGCCCGCGTGGGGCATGAGCCGGGTGGCGGAGCAGGACGACAGGATGGACGGCGTCCACGTGCCAGCAGGGACGGTGGTCGCGTGGTCCCAGTGGGCGCTGCACCGGGACGCGAGCCACTTCCCGGAGCCGGAGTCCTTCCGACCCGAGCGCTGGGCGGACGGGCTGGAGCGGCGCATCCCGCGCTTCGCCTACTGTCCCTTCGGAGGAGGGCCCCGGCTCTGCATCGGCGCGGGCTCCGCATTGATGGTCATTCGCCTGGTGCTGGCCACGGTGCTCCAGCGCCTCCACTTCGACGCCGCGCCAGGGCCCGCACCCGAGGTTCTTCCCGCCATCACCCTGCGTCCAAAGGGCGGCATCCCGCTCACGCCGAGTAAGGTGTTCCTTCGGGAGTGAACACTGCATCCGCCCCTGCCCCAGGGGTGAGCGATTTTCCGGCCCCGGACGCTTCCGGTTCCGGGGTGCCGGTCCCACTTTTGGCGGTGAGGAGTCACACACCCCATGGATGCGGACGGCACATCCGAGCTGGGAGCCGCGAAGGTTCCCCTCGTATCCAACCAGAAACAGCAGCGCACGCGGCGCACGCCCCGGAAGCTGAAGCCCTCGCGGCTGCAGGCAGTGGACTTCCGCTCCGTGGAGGAGCGCATGGACGCGGGCCGCGCCCTGCGCAAGCGCTGTCCCCGGAGCAGCCACGCCGCGTGGAAGGCCTTCCGGGGACGCGACCCGCTCGCGCAGCTCAAGGAGTCCGACGCCACGCGGTTGCCGTGGCTGGTGCCCGTGCGCCATGAGCGCATGTCCGAGTCCCCGTTCGCCTTCCTGCGCGGCACGCCCTTCGTCATGGCGCGCGACCTGGCCCACACGCCGCACAGCGGCCTGCGCAGCCAGATTTGCGGAGACGCGCACCTGGCCAACTTCGGCCTGTTCGGCACGCCCGAGCGCAACCTCATCTTCGACCTCAACGACTTCGACGAGACGCTGCCCGGCCCCTTCGAATGGGACGTGAAGCGCCTGGCCGCGAGCTTCGTCGTGGCCGCGAAGCAGAACGGCCTGGGTGCCCGCTGCGGCAAGAAGGCCGCGCGCAAGGCCGTGGAGTCCTACAGGCTCACGATGCGCGAGTTGACGACCCGAAGCCTCCTGGAGGTCTGGTCGCTCCACGTGGACGCAAAGGAGCTGAAGAACTCCGACTCCGTCGACACCGCGAAGCTCGCCGCGGAGGCGGTGGAGAAGGCGAAGCGACACACGAGCGCGCACGCGGTGGAGAAGCTCACCGTGGAGCGCAACGGCCAGCGACACCTGGCCTACCAGCCGCCCCTGCTCTTCCCGCTCAGCGCGGTGAAGATGGACGTGTCGGCCACGGAGCTGGACCGGCGCATCAAGCGGCTCACGGTGGGCTACCTGGAGTCGCTGGACGGCGCGGTGAGGGATTTGTGCCTGCGCTACCGGCGCAAGGAGTGGGGCTTCAAGGTCGTGGGCGTGGGCAGCGTGGGGCTGCAAGCCTACGTCGTGCTGTGTGAAGGCAACGGCGGGGAGGACCCGTTGGTGTTGCAGCTCAAGGAGGCCAAGGCCTCCGTGCTGGAGCCCTACGTGGGCCCCAGCGAGTTCCACAGCGCGGGCGAGCGCGTGGTGGTGGGCCAGCGGCGCATGCAGGCCTTCTCCGACCTGTTCCTCGGCTGGACGGAGGTGGAGGGCATGGGCGCCTTCTACGTGCGACAGCTGCGCGACATGAAGGGCTCGCTGGACGCGGAGAAGATGGAGGGGCCGGTGTTCCAGGACTACGCGGACGCGTGTGGAGCCACCCTGGCCCGCGCCCATGCGCGCACCGGCGACGCCGCGCTCATCGCGGGATACCTGGGCACCAAGGACCACTTCGACGAAGCCGTCACCGAGTTCGCCTGTGCCTATTCGGATCAGGTGGATTCGGACTACGGGCACTTCATCGACGCGCAGGCGAAAGCCCTGGAGGCCCTGACACACTGAGGTCAGGATGCGGCGCTTCCTGAGCTTGGGGAGCGCCATGAGGCTGGCCGGAGCCGTCACGCTGTTGCTGCTGCTCGCGACGGGGTGTGCGACCCGCCGCATTGTCCATATTGATACCGGGAGCGGACCCCGGGTTGTCCACGAGCCAGTGGAGGCCGCCCCGGTCCAGGTGAGCGAGGACGCATTCACGTCCGCCCTCACGCAGCTCATCCTGGACATGCGAATGGACGTTGCCATCCGTGAGGCGGAAGCAGCGGATGCGCGAGGGCGGGTGCGGTCCAGGACGCTGCTCGCCTCCGCAAAGGGCCTCGCGGACCCTGGCTCGGGGAGTTCGCCTGAATCGTTGTACGCGCGCCTCTGCCCCGAGAAGGATGACTGCCTGGCCCTGGTAGGCGGGACGGGGCTGACGTTCTCGCGCAAGGACCGGACGCTCATGGCCCTGTCCTTCGCGCTCGATAGCGTGTGGGAGAGCGTCGAGGCTGAGGTTGGCAAGATGCTCAACCCGGCGGTACTCAAGGCCATGGTGACGTCGGCCGCGCTGAGCGTGCTTCTCACCATGACGCTGCCCGAGCCTGTCACCAAGGTCATCGCCGTGGCGCTGACGGCCGCCATGGTGGCCTACCTGGGCATCGTGCCGGTCTGGGAGATTGGGCGGGGCTTCGTGCGGCTTTGGGACGACGCAGGGACGGCGACGAGCGTCATCGAATTGCAGGACATCGGTCACCGGTTCGGGCGGGTGTTGGGGACCAACGGCACGCGGGTCCTGGTGCTGCTCGTCACGGCGGCACTTGGCGGGAAGAACGCAATGGCGGCCCAGAGCCCCAAGCTTCCGGGCTTCCCCCAAGCCGCGCTCCGAGGGCAGGCCGAGGCGGGATTCTCACTCGGGGCTGCGCTGAATGGGGGCGTGACTTCCATGGCGATGCCCGCCGCGGGTGTGCTCAACGTCACGTTGGCGCCTGGAGCAACGGCTGCTCTCGCGATGTACTCGGACGGGAGGCATCCTGGCGATGCCGAAGGTCCCGTCCACCACATCTGCACGAACAAGAACAAAGTCTCCACTGCATCAGGGGGGCCTTGGACGCCAGCGTGTGAGGAAATCTTCGAGAAGGCCGGCATGACGCTTGAGGATGCCGCCAACAAGGTGCGGCTCAAGGGACACGAAGGGCCTCATCCTGAAATTTATCACAATCAGGTCGTGAATCGCCTGCAGACGGCCGTAAGGACGTGCAGAACCACGGAAACCTGTCGCGCGAAGCTACTGAATGAACTCGCCAATATCGCAAATGAGTTGCTTACAGCGGGTTCGGACCTGCGTAGCTACATCGTGAAGTAGGAGGGCAGCGTGGAACGGAACTTCTATTGGGTGAATATCGCGAATGTGCCTCAGTGGTACATCACGACACCTGTGCCCGCATCCGGCGGAGCGTTCGATGAGCCGTGGATGTTCGGAGAGGGCCACGCTCTTCCGGACCCTGGACCCATCAAGGCTCGGGTTAGAAACCCAGGTCAAAAGCGCACCCTTGTGTTTGCAGGAGTTGAACGCACACCCATCGGCAGTGAAGCGGTCGCGAACATTTTCAAGATGCACGCCCCCAACGATGCTCAATTATTCCCAATCACCATCGAAGGGGAATCCGAGCGACACTTCATTATCAACGTAACAAAGACAGTCGACTGCATCGACGAAGCGAAGTGCCGAGAAGTGCAGCACTACGCCGAAGACGACCCTTTTCCTGAGTATGCAGGGGAGTACCGCTGGATCTACGGCCTGCGGATCGACCCCTCGAAGACCGAGGGCGCACACGCCTTGCGGCCGACGAGATTCAAGACAGCGTTCATTGTCTCCGAGGAGATCAAGGCCGCCCTCGAGCAGGTGGGAAACCTGGGAGTGTCGTTCGAGAGCGTGACGGGTCCGCAACGCACACCCTGAGGGAGAAGCGCTCCACGGGCAAGAGAGCCTGAAGCGCCTCTCTTGGAGATGGCCGTCCCTGAAGGGCCCCTGCTACCATCACCGGGGTTCCCCGGAGCGGCACTCGCATGCGTCAACCCGCTCCCCCTTCGCTCCGGGTGCGCCGAGAGAATGCCTTCGCCTGAGCCGAGACGATTGCTTGCGATTGGAACTCTGGATGCGGCTTCCATTGTTGGTGCTGTCCCTGTTCTGGGCGGTGGTCGGGTGTAGCGGTGCGACGAAAGCCGTCCGGCTCGACACGGGGCGCGGTGCGCCTGTCGTCCATGTGCTTCGTGCGGATGGAACGGCCCGGCCGGTCCCGATTGAGTCGGGGGCGCTGAAGGAGGCCGTGGCGCGGCTGGCCCCGGGGCTTCGGTTGTCACCGAGGGCCCAGGATGCCGCCCGGCGCCTCTTCGAGGTGGAGCCCCGGAGCGGTTCGTACCTGGTGGATGTGCAGCGCCGCCGCATCACGCCTCTCGGGCCGGGTGAGCACCTGTCCTCCGAGCAGACTCAGCCAGACGTGGAGCTGACCCGCGCCTACTTGCGCTGGTGCGGACGGACCGGACGGGCCGGTGACTGTCTGGGGCTGCTGAAGGAGAGCCCGGTCATCACAGGGGACGCGCGCTTCGCCCTGGCGCTCGCGCTGGCGAAGGGGGCGGTGCTGGAGGAGCTGTGGGAGGCCGTGAAGGACATGGCGAATCCCGAAGCGCTGATGCAGGCCGCTCTGTGGACAGCGGTCACGTATGCGCTGCTCTGGACCGTGCCGGAGCCCGCGACGAAGGGCGTGGCGGCGGTGCTCTCGGCAGGGCTCATCGCCTACGTGGGCATCGACACGTTCTGGGCGCTCATCCAGGGCTTCCGGCACCTGATGGCGGAGTCAGATGCCGCGCTGACGTTCGACGAGCTGCGCGGAGCGGGAGAGCGATTCGGCAAGGTGATGGGCCGGCAGGCGGCGCGGGCCTTCGTGATGCTGGCGACGGCGGCCATTGGAAGCACGGGCGCGACGCTGGGGGCGAAGCTCCCGGGCCTGCCAGGGGCAGCCCAGGCCGCGGTCCGGTCCGAGACGGAGGCCGGTGTGCTCTACGCGGCCGTGGGACAGGTCGAGACGGTCGCCATCGCCGCGGATGGCTTCACGTTTGGCCTCGCGCCGGGCGCCGTGGCCATGTCATCGAATGGCCCGGCGAAGTCTCGCTTGAGGGCGTGGAAGTCCTTCAGTGGATTCAAGAACGCGATGGGTCCGGCGGGACCTGGAAAACAGTGGCACCACATCGTCGAGCAGACGCCCGGCAATGTGCAGCGCTTTGGTCCGGAGGCCATCCACAACACCGAGAATGTCATCGCCATTGATGAGCAAAAGCACAAGGTGCTCAGTGCGTTCTACTCATCGGTGCAAGAGGTCTCGGGAGGTCGAGTCGTTCGAGAGTGGCTTCGGTTGCAACCCTATGAAGCCCAGCGTGCATTCGGATTGAAAACCATGAGGAGGTATGGGGCCATCCCATGAGGACAAAGGACTTCAAGACGCTGACGCTGGAAGAGTTGATTGTGCGATTTCGCGAGCTTTCGGCGAAACACGGTCAGTTGTTGAACGCGCTCAATACTCGCGCCGCCAACAAGGAGTACAAGCACGCAGCCGCCGTCCGGCGAGAACTGCAAACGCGCGGGACTGAGGCGGAGGCGGCCTTGCTGGGTTTGCTCTCCGACCCCGAAGAAGGGACGAGGTATTGGGCGGCGACAGCTGCCTTGCGGTTCGCCCCCAGTGAGGCAGAGGCGACGCTCTCCTCGTTGTCTACGCCCGCGTCGAGTCTGATGGGGCTCAGTGCGGCCATGACCCTTGATGCGTGGAAGAACGGAACCCTTCCCCTTGAAGAGTAGAACCGCTCCAGTGGGTGGGCCGGAGAAGTATCTGGCGATGACTCTGGAGGGATGGGTCAGAGAATTCGCGGATAACGTCGCCGCCCAGACTGACGCGATCTGGCAGGGCGACGCGAAGGCCGGAAACCGACGCGCGAGGAAATACATCTCCGCTTTCGAGCAACTCCGGGCGCATGGGGATGCAGGCCGCGAAGCGCTCACGGTGCCCTTCAGTCATCCAAGGATGGATGTGCGAGTCATGGCCGCGGCCTACCTGCTTCGCTACCGGACGCATGAGGCACGCGAGGTCTTGATGGAGGCGGCCAGGGGCGAAGGATTCGTGCCTTTCAAGGCAGGACAGACCTTGAAACGCTGGGATGAGGGCACCTGGGCCCTGGATCCGAAATAGCGACGCGGGCGCTCAGCCCGCCATCCGCGTCCAGTCGTCCTCGTGAGCAAAGAGCCTCACGCCCAGGCGTTCGCAGACCTCCGCGTGCACCTGGGCGGCGGGGCCTCCCACCCAGAGGGGCAGGCCCTTGGGCAGCGCGGCCTGGATGCGCATGAGCAAATCCTCGAACACCGTGGCGCCCCGGTTCATCACCGCCGACAGGCCCACCACGTCTGGCTTTGCCCGGGCCACCATCTCCCCCAGTCCTTCCGCCGGCACGCGCTGCCCCAACAGCGTCACCCGCATGCCCGCGTGGCGCAGCCGCAGCGCCACGCCCAACAGGCCAATCTCGTGCTCCTCCTCCGGGAAGCACGCCAGCACCGCGTGCTTGCGTCCTCCCCGTGGGGCACCGTGCAGCAGGCTCACCAGCCGCTCGCGCACCACCTGCGTCACCAGGTGCTCCTGCGCGACCGTCAACGTGCCCGCGTGCCAACGGTCGCCCACCTCGCGCTGCACCGGCACCAGCACGTCCTCGAAGGCCTTCAACGGCGGTAGCGCTGTCAGCACCTCGTCCAGGATGCGCACGACGCGGGGTTGGTCATACGCCTCGGCCGCGGCCATCACCGCCGCGCGCCACGTCTCCGGCTGCGACCCGGTCCGCGCCTGAAGATTCTCGATGGGCGCGGAAGGCGCCACGTCCAGCTCCGCGCGCAGCTGGGGCAGCAGCTTCGCAGCCTCGCTGATGGCAACACCCTCGTCCGTCAGCGCCTTGAGCCGCTTGAGCAGGGCTACGTCACGGTCGGTGTAGACGCGATAGCCCGCGGGCGTGCGCTCCGGCTCGAGCACCCCGTAGCGGCGCTCCCAGGCCCGGATGAGCTCCACCCGGACCCCCGACAACTCCGCGGCGATGTGGATGCGATAGGTGCGCTCAGCCATGGTGTGCGTGCTTCACGGTCGGTTTTGCGCGTTTCGCGCCTGCTGCCAGACGGCGATGAGCTCCTCCGCGGACTCCGCGTACTGCGCGCCCAGGGTGAACAGCGTCTTCAGGTGCTCCCGCGCCCCAGGCCCGCCTACCACCACCGGCACCGGCGCGCACGCATGCATCGCTTCGGACAACACCGAGACGAAGTCGGCCGAGTCCCGGCGGCGGATGAACGACAGCGCCACCAGGTCCGGGCGCACCTGCAAACAGGCCCCCTCCAACGCCTCCGCGGGCGTGTCCGCCCCCAGCAGCGTCACCCTCCAGCCCCGCGCCTTCAGGTGCACGCCCAGCGCGAGCAGCCCGCCCTCGTGGTGGTCCCTCGCCGGACACGCCAGGACTCCCCGGGGCCCTTCGCCCACACGCTCCATCCCCGCCAGCAGCATGCGCAGCCGATGCCGCACCAGCGCGGACGCCATGTGCTCGCGCGCCACGTCCAGGCGCGAGGCCATCTCGCGCAGCAGCGGAATGAGGACGGTGTCGCAATACGTGGTCGCGGACAGCCCCACCTGGGCCGCTGACAGCGCCGCGTCCGCGGCCTCCGAGTCCAGCACCATCACCGCCGCCCAGAAGCGCTCCACATGCCGCGCCGACGGAGGGACGGACGTCCGGGGCTCGTCGCGCACCTGGGCGATGGCCTCGCTCACCGAGAGCCCCTCTTCCATCAGCTTCGCCACCCGGCGGACGGCCTCCACCTCGTCGCGTGAGTAGACGCGGTAGTTGTTCTCGCTGCGCTCCGGGCGCGGGAAGCCATGGCGGCGCTCCCAGGCGCGCAGGGTGGCCTCGCGGATGCCGGTGAGCCGGGCGATGGTGCGGATGCGCAGGCTCATGGGCTCAAGCCCCGCGCACGGTCCCAGCGCTCCGCCACGCCGCGTGCCCCCGCCATCTTCCGCGTGAACCCCTCCAGGCTCGTGGCCTCGGACACCCGCCGCACCACCGTCTCCAGCCCGCTCTGGAAGCGCTCCAGCGGACCGGCCTCGTGGACCTCGCCCACCTCCAGCAAGACGTCCGGACGCTCGTGCTCGAAGAAGGCGTAGCGGATGGCGATGGGCACGCACTCCGCCTTCGCCGCGCGGGCGAGCAACTCCACACCGCGCTCCAGCTTCAGCGGGTGGACGCCGAAGGGCCGGTGCTCGCCTTCCGGAAAGACACACACGGCCGCGCGCGGCTTGCGCAGCAACTCCTTCGCGTACCGCAGGGAGGACAGGGACGACATCGCGTCCTGCTTGCGAATGCTGAAGGCGCCCATCTTCGTGTGGAAGGGATAGCGGCGGAGGTTGTCCTCGTCCATGAGGCAGTACCCGTCCCAGCCCGCCGCCTGGCAGAGCTGGTGCAGCACGAAGCCGTCCCACCAGTTGGAGTGGTTCAGGTAGACGAGCCGGCCCACGCCGTCGGTGGGCAGCTCGCCGCGCACCCACAGGCCCCGGAACGTCGAGCGGACCTTCCACCCGATGTACCGGTCCACCGCCCACCCGAAGGGCCCACCCTTGGCCGCGCGAATCAAGACGCCCGAGCCTCCCGGAGCCGCAGGAGCGCCGTGAACAGCGCGAGCCCCAGCGACACCAGCACGCTCGTGATGAGGAAGAAGAGGATCTCCTCCAGAGGTACGGCGCCGATGTACACGCCCACGTGGCGTCCCTCTCCGAAGTTCCAGATGCCGGTGGAGATGGCCAGGTGATCCGCGACGGACAGGTACACGCCCACGACCAGGGCCGGGGGCAGCACCGCGCGCAGCACCTCGCCCGAGCGGGCCTTGTAGTGCATCACGAGCGCCGCCAGCTGGATGGCAATCACGGGCAGCGTCCACGCCAGCAGGTGGATGAGGTACGCCCAGCGTGTCTCCATCATGGCGACACCTCGGAGGGCTCCAGGGTCCGCTCCGCGCGGACGGACTTCCGCTCGTGAGACACGGGCTGAGGCTTCTTCGCCAGCACGCGCTCCAGCCGGTCGCGCGCCCACAGGCCCACGAGCAGCGTCTGGAGGCCGAAGAAGAGGTACTCCTCCAGCGGCAGGTAGCCCAGCTTCACGCCCCAGATGCGCTCCGGGTCGAAACCCCACAGGCCCCACTTCACGGCCATGTTGTCCCACGGCGACGTGGCCGCGTAGACGACGATGAACAGCAAGCCCATGGGCGCGAGCCCGCGCCACGACAGCGTGCGGCGATAGCGCACGAGCAGGAACAGGATGGGCAGGACGACGAAGATGCCCAGGAAGCGCGCGTAGGTCATCCCGGGCCTCCACTCCACTGCGACGCCACCCGCACCATGCGTCCCCCAGCTTCCAGCGCGTAGGTATGGCCGCGCCAGGTCACCCTTCCCTGCCGCGTCAGCGAGGCCGCGAAGGCCGCGAGCAGCAGCAATTCACCCTGCATCCAGTCCGTCAGCGCGTGGCCCCGGTCCACTTCCGAAGGCACACGGCTCAGCGCGGCGAGGCGCAGCGACAGCAACGTGCGCACGGCGACGAGCGCCGCCACCGCGAGCCACACAGCGGGCTCATGAAGCCACGCGGCGAGCAGCAGCAGCGGCACGGTGGGCGTGAAGAGCAGCGGCACGGTGGGATACAGACCGGGCCGGTGGCTCGCGAGCACCTGCATCCAGCGCGTGAAACGCTCCAGCGGCACGCGCCACGACGTCCCGTTGGCGACAGGCACCCACGCGGGCGCGGGGCTCAGGGCCACGTCCAGGCCACGCGCGTGCAGTCGCTTCGCCAGCTCCAGGTCCTCGCCAATGTGGTCCGACAGTCCGACCAGTTCTTCCGCCGCGCGCGGTGACAGCCCGAGCGCCTTGCCGCACACGGCCTGCGCGCCCGCGCTCATCGCGTGCAGCGCGCGGAAGCTGTGATGCGTGTAGCGAAGCAGTCCCGCCATCGCGCGGCCCGCCGCGTCCATCGCGCCCACGGGCGTGGGAGCAGCGGTGCTCAAGGCGGCGCCGGCCACGAGCGGAGAGGCCAGGCCCTCCACCAGCGCGCCCGTCACCGCCACGTCCGCGTCCACCGCGAGCACCACCCGTCCGCGAACATCAAGCGTCTCCAGGGCGTAGAGCAGATGGCCCACCTTGCGGTTGGGGCACACGGGGTCGCTCGGAAGCCAGCGCACGCCCTCGGCCAGGCGCGGCCGGTATGGAGACAGCACCACCTGCTCCAGCGGTCCCGCGTAGTCGATACGGTGCGCCAGGTTCTCCAGCTCCAGCGGCGTGGGCGCATCCACGGGGCGCAGGAGCAGCACGGAAGGCAGTGGCCCTCCGACCGTCACGGTTGCACGGCGATACAGCCGAGCCAGCGCCACCGCGCTGAAGCCACCGGCCATCGCCGTCCACCCGAGCGTGAAGAAGCCGAGCGCGTTCATGGCGTCCGCCCCTTGCGCTCGCATGAATGCAGCGCCTGCCCACGCGCGTTCATGGCGCGATTCGAACGCCGTGCGCACTCATGCCGACGCATGGCCGCCTTCATGCCGCCCTCCCCACGCGCGTGCGGAAGTGCGCCATCCAGCGGATGAACGGGGAATGGAAGCGGCGGAAGTCCGCCACCTCGCCCATCGTGTCCAGCGTGTCCCGCCGCGACTCCAGGCGCGCGTAGAAAGGCGACGACTCCAGCAGGCGCGGTACGCCCACCACCTCGTTGCCCGTGTGCAGCTTCGAGGGGACGCGCAGCCCCCAGCCCGTCAGGTTCGTGGGACGCGCCTCGGGGTTCGGGCCGCGCTCGCACACCACGCCATTCGCGCTCGCAATCATGCGCACCGGCGCCACGCCGTCCGGCAGGTGGTAGTCCACCACCGTGTGGTTCGCGTGGTGCGTGCGCGCCCAGTGCCAGCCGGACAGCCGCGCGCCCAGCAACTCCTGGCCGTGGTTCGTGTCGTGGTAGCCCATCCCCTCCGCCGTCACGCCCAGAGTGGACACCTCCAGCCGGGCCTCGGAGCGGGGCGCCAGGGCCTGCCAGTAATGCGGCAGGCCCGGCATGAGCCGCACCTCCGTGCCCCGCCCCGTCAGCGGCCGCAACGTCAGGCTGGCGCGCACTGGACGGCCCCACGGCGCCGTCCGGTCATCCACGTCCATGCGCACCGTGCCATCCACCGCGTGCGT
Source organism: Corallococcus sp. CA041A (assembly GCF_003612075.1). Classification (NCBI taxonomy): domain Bacteria; kingdom Pseudomonadati; phylum Myxococcota; class Myxococcia; order Myxococcales; family Myxococcaceae; genus Corallococcus; species Corallococcus sp. CA041A. The sequence goes on along the minus strand of NZ_RAWF01000054.1, from coordinate 4,326 downwards.
CAACGTGGAGCGGCCGATGCGCAGCCGTCCCGGCCCCTGCAACTCCACGCGAGGGTACTCGCTCAGCACCCACAACTTGCGCACACCCTGGTGGTAGAGCGCGAAGTTCACCGCGCTGTACGCCAGCGGATGTCCGCCGCGCCGAGCCGCCACCGAGTAGCGCGGCGAGAACAATGACCCCAGCATGAAGATGCACACCGCGCTGTACGGCCCGGCGGTCACGTCCGCGTAGAACCAGCGGTACGCCCCCGCCAGGTCCGGCAGCGCGGGCAGCGCGCACGACTCCGCCGCGTCGGACAGGAGGTTCTGCGCGAGGACGGACTTCATGCCCCCTCCCTCAGGTGCGCGGATGCCATCTGGGCCGCGAACCGGCCCGACAGCATCACCAGCGGCACCCCGCCGCCCGGGTGCGTGCCGCCGCCCGCGAAGAACAGCCCCGGCGTGCCGCCCCGGATGCGCGGCCTGCGGAACGGACCGAAGCGGCCGTGCGGCAGGAAGCCGTAGATGGAACCACCCGGAGCCCCGCGCGCCGCCAGGTCCACCGGCGAGCGCTGCCCCACCACGCGCACGCGCCCCTTCAACGCCGGGTAGTGCCGCACGAGCTTCTCGAACATCTGCTCGCGCACGCGCTCCGCGCTGGATTCCCAATCACGCCGGGCCTGATCCGCCCTGCCCTCCTCCAGCGGCATGGCCGGCGCGTTCACCATCACGAACAGCCCCGTGCGGCCCGGCGGCGCCATGCTCGAATCCGTGGCGGACGGGTTGCAGACATACACCGTGGGATCCTCGGCGAGCTGACCCGCGAAGAGTTCATCGAACTCCTTCCGGTAATCTCCGCCGAACATCACCGCGTGGTGCGGCACCGCCGTGCGCCCCTCCACCTCCAGGAGCAGCACGAAGCCAGACAGCGACAGCGGCTCCGACTCCCGGCGCAGCGACGCCAGCGGATCCGCGTTCACCACCACGCTGTCGAACACCTCCGCGACCGGCTCCACGCGGTAGCCTTCGGTGACACGCTCGAAGCGGGCGCGCGTGTCCAGGTGCACCGTCACGCCCAGCCGCCGCACCGCCTGCCCCAGCGCATCCACCAGCGCGCCGATGCCGCCGCGCACGTGGTGCACGCCATACGCATGTTCGATGTGCGGGATGAGCGCGAACGCCGCGCTGGACGCATAGGGCGACCCGCCCGCGTAGGTGGCGAAGCGCCCCGCGTACTGCCGCAGGTGATTCGTCTGGAAGTGCTTCGCCGCCAGCGCGTGCAGCGTGTCCATCTTCATCCCGGCCAACATCGCGCCGATGCCCCGGCGGGCCACGCGCGCCATGAAGCCGGCCATGCCCTCGAAGGGGGCTTCCAGGTAGGGCTCGCCCGCCGCGCGCCAGATGGCCGCGGCCTCCGCGTAGAAGGAGTGCACGCCCTTGCGCTCCACGGGCCGCAGCTCCGCGGCGCTGTCCGCCATGCGCTCCAGGTCCTTGTACGCCGTGAAGCCGCACCCGTCCGTGAAGTGGTAGGTGCACTGCGGCTCCAGCTCCGTGAACGGCGGCAGCAGGTCCAGCGCGCCCAGCTGCTCGAACGTGCCGCGCACCAGCGCCGGCAACGTGAGCAGCGTGGGGCCCGTGTCCAGCGTGAGCCCCTCCACCATCACCGCCTGCGCCTTGCCGCCCAGCGTCGGGCCGCTTTCGAACAGCGTCACCGCGTGGCCCTCCTTCGCCAGGAGGCCCGCGGCCGTCAGCCCACCAATGCCGCCGCCAATCACCGCCACGCGCGAGGCCTTCATCGCGAGCCTCCCGTGCCCGTGGGCAACAGCGGCACCGGCGCGGACGGCAGGGCCAGGGGCGCCTCCGGCAGCGCGGCCCGGGGCCGAAGGAACACGGTCGCCGTCAGCTCCAGCTTGCGTGCCGTCGTCGTGTGCGCCCGGCCGCTGAACACGTCGTAATCCCGCGCCTCGATGTCGCGCAGGATGTCGCCGTAGATGGAGCCCATCAGCCGCACCATGCGCTGGCTGCCAAAGCCGGTGAGGTAGCGCACGCCCGCCGCCGCCCGCGCGTAGTACGCCCGCGCGCGCTGGATTTGAAAGCGCATGAAGTCGCGCCACTTCGCGTCCACCCGCCCCGCGCGCAGGTCGTCCTCGGTGATGCCGAAGGCCCGCAGCTCCTCCGAGGGCAGGTACACCCGGCCGCGCTCCAGGTCCTCGCGCACGTCGCGCAGGATGTTGGTGAGCTGCATCGCGCGGCCCAGGTCCGCCGCCGGCTCCACCGCGCGAGCGTCCACGCAGCCCAGCACCGGCGTCAGCATCAACCCGACCACACCTGCAACCCGGTAGCAGTACAGGTCCAACTCCTCCCACGTGTCGTAGCGCACCTTCGTCAGGTCCATCTCCATGCCGGAGATGAGGTCCTGGAAGGGCTGCTCGGGAATCCGGTAGTGGTGGATGGTGTGGCGCAGCGCCGCGAACTCGCTCGGGTCCCACGGCGACGGCGCGTCCGCGGAGGGCTGGCGCGCGGACGGCGGGCCCAGCTCCTTCGAGGCCAACTCCGGCAGCGACAGGTACACCTCCGCCACGCGCTCGCGAGCCCGGGCCAGGCGCGTCGCCAGGTCCATGGGTGCTTCGCCCGGCAGCGCGCTCTCGCCCGCGTCCACCAGGTCATCCAGCCGTCGGCAGAAGGCATACAGCGCGAAGGCCGCCTTCTTCCGCTGTCCGAAGAGGAGATACGACGCGAAGAAGAAGCTCTTCGCGTGGTGGCGCGTGACGACCCGTGCGCGCCGGTAGCCCTGCGCGATGAGCGCCGAGGAAGCGGTGACGCTCATGCCGCCACCTCCACCGCCGGAGCGCCCGCGCGAGGCGACAGCGCCACGCCCTGCTTCTGGGCCCACTCCGTCAGCCGTTCGGTGACGAGCCGCGCGGAGATGAGCACCGTGGGCAGGCCCGTGCCCGGCTGCGTGGAGGCGCCCACGAAGAAGAGGTTCTTCACGTGGGGGTCCACGTTGGCCGGACGGAAGGGACCAATCTGGAAGAAGTTCTGCGCCAGCCCGAACGCGCTCCCGCGCGCCAGGTTGTACGTGCCCGCCCAGTCATCCGGGGTGAAGACGCGCTCCACTTCGATGTCCGCCTCCAGGTCCGGGTACCCCAGCTCCGCCATCCGCTGGAACACCTTCGCGCGCACCTTCGGGCCCTCCACCTTCCAGTCCATCCCCGGGTGCTGATGCGGCACCGGCACCAGCACGTAGAGCGAGTCCTTCCCCTCAGGCGCCAGTGACGAATCCGTGCGCGTGGGCACGTTGACGTAGAAGCTGGGGTCCTCCGGCACGCGGAAGCGCTGGAAGATGTCTTCGAACGAGCCCGCGTAGTCTCGGCCGAACATCACGTTGTGATGCAGCAGGCCCGGCACCTTCTTCTTCATGCCCAGGTAGAGCATGTAGCCGCTGGAGGTGAAGCGAAGCTTCTCCCCTCGCTTGAACGGCGCGTCCTTCGGATCCAGCAGCTTCTCGTACGCATACGGCAGGTCCGCGTTGCACAGGACGGCGTCCGCGGACACCACCTCGCCACCCGCGAGCCGCACGCCCGTGGTGCGGCCGCCTTCGGTGAGGATGCGCTCCACCGCCTGGCCGTAGTGCAGCGTCACGCCCTCCTCGCGCGCCAGGCGCTCCAGCGCGAGCGGAATGGCATACAGGCCGCCCTTCGGGAACCAGATGCCCACGCCCAGCTCCGTGAAGGGCAACAGGCCATACACCGCGGGCGACTCGAAGGGAGACACGCCCAGGTACATGGTCTGGAACGTCATCGCCGCGCGCAGCCGGTCGTCCTGGAAGTAGCGGCTGACGTCCGCGTACATGCGGCGGTGCGCGCGTGCCTTGAAAATCTTCGCCAGCACCCGGGGGGAGAAGTAGTCGCTCACGCCGTTGAAGTTGCGGCCCACGAAGTGGTCCAGGCTGATGCGGTACTGCTCACGGCCCTGCGCCATGAAGGCCAGGTAGCGCTGGAAGCTGCCCGGCTCCACGCGCTCCAGCTCGCGGCCCATGGTGCACAGCTCGGACGTGAAGGTGACGTCCGAGCCGTCGCGGAAGTGCACCCGGTAGTTCGGGTCGCACCGCACCAGCGTGAGGTAGTCCTCGATGCGGCGGCCCAGCGCGCGGAAGGTCTCCTCGAACACCTCCGGCATCAGCACGATGGTGGGGCCCACGTCCCAGGTGAACCCATCCACCTGGAGCTGGTTGCACCGGCCTCCCGGGCCGTGCGTCTTCTCGAAGACCTGGACGTCGAAGCCCTGCCTCGCGAGCCTCGCCGCCGCATCGAGGACTACCTCACGCTGGTGCGGTGCGACCCGAAC
>NZ_RAWF01000549.1:0-1159 GCF_003612075.1 Corallococcus sp. CA041A | reverse complement strand
TACCCAACGAGTGCGGGCAGAGGAGATGAGACGTCGGAAGCCTCCTGGGCGGCCCAACTGCGCCAGGAGGTGGACGGCAGCAGCGTAGAAGTCCTCCCGCCGCTTCGTCAGCATGCGGCTGAAGTACGCCTCCTTGAGGTGGCCCCAGAGGCTCTCAATCGGGTTGAGTGTCTCCGAGGTGTACTTCGGCAGCCAGAAGGGGCGCACCCACGCCTCCACCTCCTGGAGTACTTGGGTGGAGAGCTTGGAAGTGAAGGACCCGTCGTTGTCGAGCACGAGCACGATTCGCTTGCCGGTGGCCTGGGCGCGAGCTCTCAGTTTACGTACCAGTGCGACGAAGAGGCCGGAGTTGACGCTGCGCGGCTGGTGGCTGAAGAGAAAAGGGCCGTCCGGGAAGCGGTAGGCGCCGCAGACGGCGACCCGCTCGTTCTTGCCGGGCGTCTCCACCAGCAGGCGTTGCCCCCTCTTGCGCCACATCTGGCGCACGACGGGCAACAAGTCGAATCGCACCCCGTCGCCGTACCACAACTCGAAGTCCGCGCCCGGCTGGCAAGCGGCCCTCTCCAGAGCGCGCAGTCGGCGCCGGGCTCGTTCTTTTTTCCCCCTCGTCCACCAGGTTCTTGGTGGTGCGCTTGGAGCGTCTCCAGACGAAGCCGTGCATCCGCAGCAACTCGCCCACCCAATAGGCACTCAGTACGATGCCCGTTTCTTGGCGCAGGTACTCGGACATCCGCGGAGCCGTCCACCGCGAGAAGGCGTACCCCACCTGCCGCGGGTCCTTCTGCACCGTCCGCACCAGCAAGCGCACATAGGCGGCGTCCGCTCGCGACGGTCGACCCGGTCGGCGGGCATCCTCCAGCCCAGCCAGGCCGCCCAGCCGCCATCGCCGTCGGCAGTCGCGCACCATCCGGGGACTGACGCCCAGCGCCCGCGCGATATGCGCCGCGCTATCCCCGGCGCAACTCAACAGGACGATAGTGGCCCGGAGCCCTGCGGCTACCGAGCCAGCACCTCGTGCCAGCCGCTGAAGTGCTCGGCGCTGTGGCACCGTCACTTTGAGGTGGTTGCCGCTTCGGCTCATCCACCGCTCCTCCTGCCCTCCTGCAGGGCAGCGGTGGATGCTACCTCCCTAGGCAAAGATTTACCCCGGATGGCTTAG
>NZ_RAWF01000548.1:0-1165 GCF_003612075.1 Corallococcus sp. CA041A | reverse complement strand
GGAGCCGGTGAAGTGGTGCAGCGCGGTGGCGAAGTCCTCGTCCGGCAGCACGCGCAGGTCCACCTGGAGGTCGCCCTGCACCATGCGCACGGAGCACTTGCTTTCGCCCTTGCCAATCACCGTGGCCTGGATGTCCAGCTCCGCCCGCCGCGCCGCCATCCGGGGCAACGGATAGGGCAGCGCGAACACCGCCAGCCCCAGCGCGAACAGCGGCAGCCCGAACACCAGCCGCGCCAGCGTCTTCACCGCGAACGGCACCACGTTGCCCGGGCGGTACTCCACGGACAGGTCCTCCGGCCTCGCGGCCTGCACCAGCGCCATCCGGCTGCCGAACGAGGACAGGTGCTGGCGCAGGCGCTCGTAGCGCTCCGGCTCCTGCGTCCGGAACAGCCGCACGCCGCGCGCCCACAGCCGCAGCCGCTCCGCGTCCAGCGCGCCGCCCTGGCGGAAGGCATAGAGCTGCTCCGCCACCTGCACCACCGGCAGGTCCGCCCACTGCTCCAGGTTCAGCGTCACCGAGCGCAGGCCCTCCGCCACCCGCTCCGTCAACGCGCGCACCGCGTCCTGCTCCGACGCCGCGTCCTTCGGCAGGAAGGCCTGCACGTCGATGGTCGCTCCCTGGTCGATGAGCACCTCGCTGCGGAAGACGTTCTTCTCCGCATAGGTGAGCCCCACCGGGACGATGCGCACCGGGGCGCCCTCGCGCGCGGCGTTGAGCGCGATGCGCGCCGCTCCCGTCTTCAGCTCCGCCAGCTCCGGCTCCGAGTGGCTCTTGCCCTCCGGAAAGATGGTGATGGCCCGCCCCTGCACGAGCGCGCCCTTCGCCGCATCCAGCGTGCCCTCGTTGCGCCCCATCTGCGTCGGGTCGTCCTGCTTGCGATACACCGGCAGCGCGTTCAATCCCTTCAACAGCCAGCCGATGACGGGCAGCTTGAACAGCGGCGCCTTGGCCATGAACGTCACCTGGCGCCGCGTGAGGATGAACACCAACGCCGGGTCGATGAGCCCGTTCGGATGGTTGCCCACGAAGAGCACCGGCCCAGAGGGCGCTTCGCCCGGGGCATTCACCTTCACCCGGTAGAAGAGCCGCAACGCCAGCGCCACCACCGCCCGCACACACGCGTAGAACACGCCGCGGACTGTATACCGGCGACCCACCCCGGGC
>NZ_RAWF01000547.1:0-1186 GCF_003612075.1 Corallococcus sp. CA041A | reverse complement strand
CGGCCACCCCCTCCTCCGCGCGGCTCACCGTCACCGCCGTGAAGGATGGCGACGTGACGCTCTCCGGGGGTGCCCTGGCCGGCCTGGGCGAAGGCACCCGCGTCCGCGTGCGCACGCAGGACTCCCGCGAGGTGGTGCTGAAGGTCATTGAATCGCGCGAGGACTCCGCCATCGCCCGCCTGGGCCGCGGTGAGAACGTGCGCGTGGGCGACACCGCCGTCGTCACCGACGCCCCCGCCACCGCGCGCCTCTTCTTCCCCGAGCCCGGTGTGCCTCGGCTGCGCTACGGCTTCCATGCCCGGCCCTTCCTCGCGCTGGACGCGAAGACGCGCGAGGGGAAGTCCGCTCGCGCGGGCGGCCTGCTCCTGGATGCGTTCATCGCGTGGCGGCCCGGGGACCTGCCCCTGGTGTTGAGCGCGCAGTTGGATCCCGTCGGCTTCGGCCTGGGCACCGGCCTGCGCCACTCGCCGGGCTCCGCGTACGTGGCCGCGGCCTACTCCACCGACTTCCTGGAGGTCGGCATCGGCGCGGGCGCGCTGTTCGGACAGAAGGCGTGCATCACCCAGTTCGACTACGACCCCAACACCTACGAGCCCATCAACCCCAGGACCTTCTGCGACTCCAACGCGGGAGTGTCCTTCCAGCAGGTGCTGCGGCTGGGAGCGCTCGACGGGTTCCACATCGCGTGGAACTCCGCCATCCTCTCGCGCGACAACCAGTTCCGCTTCGGCTCCGGACGCGGCGAGGTCCAGGTGCCCCTCACGCCCAGCCTCTCCCTCTTCGGTGCGGGCGGAGGCTCGGCCAGCGGATGGAACTTCGGCGAGCTGGGCGTGCGCAGCTTCCTCAAGGGCACCGGCGGCGCCGGCACCACCGTGCTCTCCGCCAGCCTGGGCATCGTGTCGCTCTCCGACGGCACCGGCGAGGCCCTCACCGGCCCCTCCATCGCCATCGGCATCGAGCGCCGTCCCTGAGCGTCAGTGGCCGGACGCCATCGACGCGGCGAACTCCTCCGGCACCATCTCGCCGGAGATGGGGAAGTCCTTCGGCGTCCGCTTCCACGCCTTCCCACCCGCCGGGCGGACAGGCCCCCGAGGGAGCTGCCCCAGGCCGATGAGCGTCAGCGACAGCAGGCCCAGCCCCACGGCCCCCGCGGCCAGCTCGTCCACGAGGCCCACCCGGCGAAGGC
>NZ_RAWF01000546.1:0-1222 GCF_003612075.1 Corallococcus sp. CA041A | reverse complement strand
GTGGACCTGAGCGCCCTCTCTGGCAAGCAACTCGACGCCATCGCGCATGAACTCAACGGGCGCCCGCGTCAAACACTTGCATGGCGAACGCCTGCCGAAGTATTCGCGTCAGCTGTTGCGACGACCGATTGAGAGCGCCCACAGTCCTGCGGACAGTTGAAGGGGTTCTCCGTTCCGGGGTCGCAGATGGAGTCTCCGCAGGAACCGCACAGGGCCTTCTCCTGACGCGCCAGCTCGGGCGCGGCGGTCTCCGGCTCCACGACCCCTCCGCACGCCAGCAGCAGGCCGGACACCAGGGCCAACAGCCCCATCTTCATCGCGTTCATCGTCTGTCTCCGTGTATTCAGCATTTCCGCCCTGAGCGGGCCTGTGCTTGTTAATACAGTTCGCGGATGACGCTCAAAGGCGCGGGGAGCGCGGCGTACACTGCCGGGCATGACGACCTCCGCTTCCGACGCCTCGCGGCTGCTGGACCTGCTGTGGGAGCGCTACGCCTCCGAAGTCCCCTTCGCGCGCACCTTCGTGACGCTGTCCGGGGGACACTTCCGCAACGACCACGTCGCGTTCCGCACCCTCGCGCGGCCGGAGGGAGGCATCGCCCTCTTCTCCCGTGTGTTCGAGCGGTTCGGGTGGAAGCCGGCCGGCGCGTACACGTTCCCGGACGCGCACCTGTCCGCCATCTACCTGTCGCATCCGGACGGACTGCCGCGCGTCTTCCTGTCCGAGCTGAAGCAGGAGGAGCTGTCGCCGCGCGCCCGCGAGCTGCTCGCCGCGCTGCCGGTGGATCCACCGCCGCCGGAGGACGTGGAGGCGCTCGCGGCGTGGTTCACGGCGCCGCCGCCCCCGGAGGAAGCCGCGCTGCTGGAGCTGGAGAAGGAGACGCAGTACGGCGCGTGGCTGCTGGCCTTCGGCCGCAAGGTGAATCACTTCACCGGCGCGGTGGACGACGTGGAGGCGTGGCAGCGGCGCATGCGCGAAGCGGGCGTGCCCATGAAGGCGGACATCGAGGGCGAGCCCGGCACTTCACTTCGACAGACGGCCACGCACGCGGCCCCGCTGCCCCTGACGCTCCGGGGCGGTGGCACGCGTGCATGGCCGTATGCGTACTTTGAAATCGCCCAGCGCTCGGGAGGGTTCGACGGGTTCCTGGGGCCGCAGGCCCGCGCGCTGTTCGACATGACGAAGCGGGGCTGAGGCTCGCGGCCCGGGGGACGGTCGGGGG
>NZ_RAWF01000545.1:0-1222 GCF_003612075.1 Corallococcus sp. CA041A | reverse complement strand
CCCCGGTCGCCCGCGCCACGCCGCCCCCCGTCGCGCCCCCACAGGCTCCGGCGGCGGCCCGGCCCGCGTCGGGTCAGGTGCCCGCGGTGCCTCCGGCGAAGCCCGCGTCGGGCCAGGTTCCTTCGGTGGCGCCTGCCGTGGGCGGCGTTCCGCCCGTGGCTCCGGCGACGGCTCGGCCTGCGTCGGGTCAGGTTCCTTCGGTGGCTCCGGCGACGGCTCGGCCTGCGTCGGGTCAGGTGCCATCAGTGGCTCCGGCTGTGGGCAGCGTTCCGCCCGTGGCTCCGGCGACGGCTCGGCCTGCGTCGGGTCAGGTGCCATCAGTGGCTCCGGCTGTGGGCAGCGTTCCGCCCGTGGCTCCGGCGACGGCTCGGCCTGCGTCGGGTCAGGTTCCTTCCGTGGCGCCTGCCGTGGGCGGCGTTCCGCCTGTGGCTCCGGCGACGGCTCGGCCCGCATCGTCCATTGGAGTTCCGTCCGTTTCTCCCTCGGGAGGAGCACCCACGACGGGGGCCCCTCAGCGGCCCACTCCCGCGGGCCTCGCGCCCATGGGGGCCGCTCCTCCTGGGACACCGCCGGGCATTGCCCCTGTGGGTGCCCCGGCCTCGGCACGGCCCACGGTGTCGGGGGTTCCGTCTGTTGGCGCCGCGTCCGTGCCGCCGGTGACGACCGCGCAGACCCGGCCCACCGCGACCGCGATTCCGGCCGTGGGCGCGGTGACCCCGCCTCAGGCTCCGGCGACTCCCGCCACGCCTCGCGCGACCGTGACCGCGATTCCGGCCGTGGGCGCGGTGACTGCTCCGCAGGCTCCGGCAACTCCCGTCGGTGCTCGCCCCACTGTCAGCGCGATTCCGGCCGTGGGCGCAGTGACTCCGCCCCAGGCGCCCGCCACGGCCCGGCCCACCACCACGACGCCGGCCGTGGGCGCGGTGACGCCTCCCGTGGCTCCCGCCATCGCCCGGCCGACCACCACGACGCCGGCCGTGGGCGCGGTGACGCCTCCCGTGGCTCCCGCGTCGACGCCTCGCATCGCACCGGTCGTTCCGCCCACCGCGAGCGCTTCGCCCGCGATGCCCCCCGCCATGCCGCCGTCGGTGCCGAGCATCGCGTCCATGCCGACGCCGCCGCCCGTGGCTCGCGGTCCCTCGGCCGTGCCGACCATGCAGCCCCTGAGCCCGGTGATTCCGCCCGTGGCTCCCGCGGCCCGTCCGCCTTCGGTTCCCACCAT
>NZ_RAWF01000544.1:0-1226 GCF_003612075.1 Corallococcus sp. CA041A | reverse complement strand
TGTACCGCACCGGATTGTTGAGACACCAGGTTGGTCGTAATCAGGCCGCTTGCTTCTGCATCAGTTCCCGCCGGGCCTGACTCGGCGAGAGGAAGTGGTGACGCTCCAGCAACCAGTGCTCGTTGTACCGGTGAGCCCACTCCAGCAGCGCCAGCCGGAGTTCCTCCACGGTGGCGAAGGTGCGCACCCAGAGCAGTTGCTCCTTGAGGGTACGGATGAAGCGCTCGGCACAGCCGTTGCCCTCGGGACTGCGGACGAAGGAGGGACTGGACACGGCCCCCAGGAAGCGCAGCTCGTTCTGGAAGGCGTCGGAAGTGTACTGGCTGCCGTTGTCGTGGCGGATGGACAGCCCCGCGGCCACGCCCCGGCCGTACGCCCCGAAGCGAGCCTTGACGCCCTGGCGGATGGGCTCGAGGGCCTCGAAACGGGTGCCGACCTTGGCCGCGTGGATGCCGACGCACTCGGCGGTGCCGTGGTCGATGGCGATGAAGACGGTGGCCTGGCCCTCCAGCTTCGTCACGGTGCAGGTGGCGTCGGTGCCCCACATGACGTCGGGCTTGTCGGTGGTAATCGTGCCGTCATGGTTGCGCGGTCCCAGCACCCGGCGGGCCCTGCCCGGTGCCAGCAGCCCTGCCTCGCGCATCCGCCGCAGGCAGCGGGCCTTCGACGTGCGTACGCCCTGAGCGCGAAGCCGGGCCCATACCTTGCGGTGCCCCTCGCCCAGAAACGGGGAGGCGGCCAGCACGCCGCGGATGGCCTCCAGCAGCGCCTCGTCCGTCAGCGCCGTCTTCGGGCCTCGCCGGGCTGTCGGAGAGAGCGCTGCCTGCCGGCGGGCACGGTGCCGGTACACCGTGGCGCGAGGCACTCGCCAGGTGGCCGTCACGAGCACCAGTCCGTACGGCTTGCCGCTGGAAGGCGAGAGACTGGCGCTCATCCTCTCGACTTCCTCCAGGGAAAACCCGGCGCGTTGCCCTCCAGCAGCCGGGCCTTCTGCGCCAGCAACTCGTTCTTCATCATCAGCTCGCCCACCATGGCCTTGAGCCGCAGCACCTCGTCGTCCGCTGCTTCCGGCTCGCGGCTCTTGAGGTTCGCCTCGGCCCCAGCCAGGAACTTCTCCCGCCACTCGCTCAGCACCGCTGCCGTGACGCCCAACTCTCGGGAGAGGGCGTCGAGCTCCTCGCCCTTGAGCAGACGGAGCACGGCCTCCTTCTTCCGCTTCGCCGAGA
>NZ_RAWF01000543.1:0-1229 GCF_003612075.1 Corallococcus sp. CA041A | reverse complement strand
GCCCTCCCACCAGTCCGTCCTTGCGGTGGTCGTAGAAGAGCACCGCCTCGCCTCGCAGCGGCCCGCCCCGCCCCAGCCACACGCCGTAGCCGAACGTGTAGAGCAGCTGGCCGTACAGGTTGTCGTCGTCCACGCGCCCCGGATAGCTGTAGCCCTGGAATGACAGTCCCACGCCGCCCTCCACGAACGAGCCCGCGAAGCGCGGCCCGAAGCGCTCCATCGCGTAGCGGCCCTTGAGCCCCACCTCTCCGCCTCCCAGCGTGAAGCCCTCCGTCGGGTAGCGGTGGTACGTGGCGATGCCCTCCACGTCCAACGACGTCCCATCCCCCAACCCCGGCGTCCGCTCCGGCGCGCCCCACAGCCGGTAGGCCGCGCCCGCGCGGATCAACGTGTTGCCCTCGTCCGGCGCCAGCCGCGCGGACGCCTGGAGCCGCACCCTCGACAGGCGCGCCACCGCGCCCAGCGCGAAGAAGTTCCGGTAGTCCGCCGTCGCGTCGTGCACGTACTGGTAGCCCAGGTCCAGCTCCAGTGGCGGCAGCGTGTCCGGCACCCGCCCCGGGTCGAACGCCGGCGACGTCACCGCGTACAGGTTCGCCAGCATCGACAGTGAGAACACCCCCGCCCCCGTCAGCGTCACCGCGTACAGCGGCCCGATGGTCTTGCGCGACGCGCCCGTCAACGCGATGGGCACCAGCCCCGCGGCGATCAACCCCAGCCCCGTTGCCTCCGCCGCGAACAGGCCTCGCGCCGTCGCGGAATCCCCCGCCGTCCACGCACCCAACCCGTGCAGCAGCAACCCCGGCACCACCGCGACCGCCACCGGCAGCGCCTTGAACGGCGGCCTCGGCGCGTCCTCTGTCAGGCGCACGCGGGGCTCCGACACCCGGCCGCCTTCCATCGCACCCGGAGCTTCCGGCGCCACCACCGGGCCGGACTCCGCCGCGGACGCCGTTGGCACCGGCCGGGGCCCCTCCTCCGTCAGCACCCGGGCCATCACCTCCGGCGGCACCACCGACGCGTCCGAACCCCGGCGCTTCGGCACGTCCCGGGGGATGTCACTCCCACCCAGCTCGGGACCGCTCGCCAGCAGCTCGAAGGCGGACCGCCAGCCGCCGCCGTCCTGCGCCCGCGCGGGCCCCGAGGCCAGCCAAAGCCCCAGCACCACCGCGAAGGTGGCTCGCGCACTCCACACCGGGCGCCCATGCCCCATGACCGTCGTCTCGCTTCCC
>NZ_RAWF01000542.1:0-1238 GCF_003612075.1 Corallococcus sp. CA041A | reverse complement strand
CGGCGCTCTCAAGCGGTCGTCGCAACAGCTGACGCGAATACTTCGGCAGGCGTTCGCCATGCAAGCGTTTGACGCGGGCGCCCGTTAAGTTCGTGCGCGATGGCGTCGAGTTGCTTGCCGGAGAGGGCGCTCAGGTCCACGCCCTTTGGGAAATATTGGCGCAGCAGGCCGTTGGTGTTTTCGTTGCTGCCACGCTGCCAGGGGCTGTGCGGGTCGCAGAAGTAGACTTGTACCTGGGTGTCGATGGTGAAGCGTGCGTGCTCAGCCATCTCCTTGCCCTGGTCCCACGTGAGCGAGCGGCGCAGGTGCTCGGGCAGCCGCTGAATCTGCTCTGTCAGGGCCTCGCGGACGCGCTCTGCCGTCCGGCCGTGCGGCAGCTCAAGCAACATCACGTAGCGGCTGTGGCGCTCCACGAGGGTGCCGACGGCGGACTTGCCTGCCTTGCCGATGATGAGGTCGCCCTCCCAGTGGCCCGCGACGGCGCGGTCCTCGGCTTCTGGCGGCCTCTGGCTGAGCATCACCATGTCGCGCAGCTGTCCGCCTACGTCGTTGCGCTTGCTGGGCCGGCGCTGGGTCCGGCCTGTACGCAGGCAGGCGGCGAGCTCTTTGCGTAGCGCGCCTCGCGCCTGCACGAAGAGCGAGCGGTAAATGGTTTCGTGAGATACGCGCATGTGGGGCTGCTCGGGATGGTCCGAGCGTAGTCTGGCGACAATCTGCTGGGGGCTCCAGCGCCGGGCCAGGCCCTGCTCCACCGCGTCCCTCAGTGGGCTGCTCGCGGCGAGCTTGCAGTACTTGGGACGACGCGCCCTGCGCTCAGCGCCTTCTTCGGCACTCCACGCCCGGTACTTCCTCCGGCCGCCCGTCGCGGCCACGTCGCGCGACACGGTGGACGCTGAGCGTCCCAAACGACGCGCGATGGCGCGCATCGACTCACCTGCCTGTACGCCGCGCGAGATTTCCTCGCGCTCCTGCAGCGACAGGCGCAAGGGCGAGCGCGGGCGCGCGCGCGGCGCCACTCCGCCTGTCTTCACCAGGAGCCTCTGAATGGATTTCTTCGAGCAGCCTATGGCCAGCGCCGCTTGCTCGAAGCTCTCGCCAGCGATGACACGCCGCCGAATCTCCAGCCTGTCCTCACCCGTCAGCCTTGCTGCTTTCCCTCGGCCTCGCACCCTGTGCCTCCCATCAAGCAGGGTGCCATGGTGAGCACCCACGTGGTGCGTTCACCGCTTGAGACCGCC
>NZ_RAWF01000541.1:0-1264 GCF_003612075.1 Corallococcus sp. CA041A | reverse complement strand
TGGGCGTGACCCGGTTCCGTAGACAGGTTGGTTACGCGGCCAGCCTACTCGTTGTGGCCACTCGCTCGAACTCGATGGGGCTGAGGTAGCCCAGGGCGGAGTGGCGCCGCTTCCGGTTGTAGAATACCTCGATGTATTCGAACAGTGCGCACCGTGCCTGCTCGCGCGTCTTGAAGCGGGTGACGTAGACGAGTTCCAGCTTCAGCGTGGAGAAGAAGCTCTCCGCCACCGCGTTGTCCCAGCAGTTGCCTTTGCGCGACATGCTGCACTCGATGCCTCGCGCCTCAAGCAGCCGGCGGTAGTCCTCGCTCGCGTATTGACTGCCGCGGTCGGAGTGATGGAGCGCTGGCGCAGGCCGTCCCAGGAGCGCCATGTCGAGCGCGGACAGCACCAACTCGCGGTCGATTCGCTCGCCCATGGCCCAGCCCACCACCTTGCGGCTGAAGAGGTCCAGCAGCACCGCCAGGTACAGCCAGCCCTCCTCGGTCCACACGTAGGTGATGTCGCCGGCCCACGTGCGGTTGGGCTGGCCGGGTCGGAAGTTCCTCTCCAGCGTATTCGGCGCCACCGGATGGCGGTGGGCCGAGTCGGTGGTCCGCACGAAGCGGCGCCGGGACCGAGCGCGCACGTCCGCCTGGCGCATCAGTCGCGCCACGCGCTTGCGAGCCACGCGCCGGCCTCGCGCCTTCAGCTCCGCATGCACGCGCGGAGCGCCGTACGTGCCTCGGCTCTCCTGATGGATGGCCAGCACCTCGGTGCTGAGGGCCCGGTCGCTCTTCTTGCGCTCAGACTCGGGTCTCTTCGCCCAGGCGTAGTAGCCGCTGCGCGAGACGCCCAGGTGACGACAGAGGACAGCTACCGGGTAGAGGGCCTTCTCCGCGTGGATGAAGGTGAACTTCACTTCATCTCCTTCGCGAAGAAGGCCGCCGCATTTTTTAGTATCTCCCGCTCCATCCGCAGCTCGCGGTTCTCCTTGCGCAGCCGGGCGAGTTCCTCGCGCTCCACTGTCGTCAACGCGCCGGGCTTGCCCTCGCCCCGGTCCGTCTTCATCTGCTCCACCCACAGCCGCAGCGCCGACTCCGTCAGGTCCAAATCCCGGGCCACCTGGGGGATGGACTTGCCCTCCTCCACCACCAGCTTCACCGCTTGGGCCTTGTACTCGACCGAGAACTCTCGGCGCGGCCGACGGGCCTTCTTCGACTTCTCCTCGTTCGCGGACATCCCGTGCTCCTTCCATCACATCTCGGGTGTCCACGGAACCGGG
>NZ_RAWF01000540.1:0-1286 GCF_003612075.1 Corallococcus sp. CA041A | reverse complement strand
CGGCTGCCGTCCTCGCTCTGGGTGCCAAAGCTCGTCTTGCGCCAGATGACCGCATGGCGCAGGTCCCTCTCGGCGAGGTTGTTGGTGGGCTCGACGCCCTCGGTATAGACGAACGTCCAGAGCGCCTCCTTGAGCTTGAGGATTTCCCTGGCGGTGCCGGCCACCGGCTTCGGGCACACCTGCGCGGCCTCCGCCAGGAGTCGCTCCACCTCGCGCATGAGAGGGCGCATCTTGCGCTGGAAGGTGGCGCGCTTCAGGAGCCCATCGCGGGCCAGATGCCACCATTCGAAGAGGACGAAGACTTCCGCCAGCAGTCGCGCTCCCAGCCGCTTCGCCTCCCCTCCACGTTCGACGAAGCCTTCGAATTCGCGCACCAGGTGCGCCCAGCAGACCTGCCGTTTGAGGGCGTGCACCCAATTGTAGGCACACCACCTGTCGGAGATGAGCGTGCCCCGAAAGCCCTGGCCCAACATCGTCTGGGCGACGGCCTTGCCGCGACTCTTGACGATGAGAAAGACAGCCACCGTCGTGGTGCTGGCGACCCACAGCCAGGCGCGTGCATGCTTCTGCCACCAGCCGGTTTCATCCTGATGCACGGCGGGCTGCGTCTGGACGTAGGCGCGCGCCTCACTCACGGAAGCCGCGAGAGCCTGGCTCACCCACTGCTCGAGGTTGCTGACGCTGCCGAGTGCCAGCTCCACGCCCAGCACGTCCTCCAGCAACTCCTGCACCAACCGCTTGGACAAGCGCAGGCGCCCGGTGCAAAGCGCGATGAGGCCCGTCAGGCGCGGCCCGAAGTTGCCCTCGGGTACGCCCGCCGGCAGCGGTGCGCAGCGCCAGGCATTACAGTCGGCGCACCAGCCCGCGTGCAACTCGTACTGCCTCACCTCGGGCACGATGCGCGGCAACTCCACCACCTGGTGGATTCGTGCGGGAGGCGTGCTCTCCAGTCGCAACAGGGGGCCAGTGCAGCCCGTGCAACGCTCCGGTGCGGGCACTGCAACCACCTGCGTCACCTTGTCCGGCGGCATCAACTCGCGCTTGCGGCCCTTGTGTCCGGGCTGGCCTCCGGGCTTACGCCCCGTCGGCTCCGACTTCCTGGGCGGCGTACCGGGTGGGTCCGAGGACGGAGGCTTCGAGGAATTGCGCGAGGTACTCCGCAGCCGCGCCTCCAGCTCCGCGATGCGAGCCTCCTGCTGCGCAATGCGAGCCTCCTGCTGCTCGATTCGCGCGAGCGCCGCGCTCAGCAGTCGCTCCAACTCCGCGATACGCGCATCTCTTGGGTC
>NZ_RAWF01000053.1:0-41355 GCF_003612075.1 Corallococcus sp. CA041A | reverse complement strand
CCCCTACCCCGCCCAGCCCGCCACCTCGCTCGCCGTCGCCTGGGCCAACTTCGCCGCGGCCGCCGGGTCCACGCGCGCCGTGACGAGCACCCCGATGACCGCGCCCAGGAGCAGCTCCACCCGGCGCGCCACCGTCTTGCGCGGCAACACGCCCGCCCGGGCCGCGCCCTCCAGGGCCCGCGTCAGGTGGCCTCGCAGGAGCGCCCGGTAGTCCTCCACCGCCTGCTTTGCCTCCGCGTCATGCGGGCCCAGCTCCGTGGCCGTGTTCACCAGCAGGCACCCCCGCCGGGTCAGCGCTGGCGGCGCGGTGGCCATGGTCGCCGCGAGCGACTCGAAGTACTCCGTCACCTGTGCGAGGCCCGGCGCGTCCTTCGCGAAGACGCCCAGCCGGGGCCCGATGACCTCCTGGAGGTACAGCGCGATGGTCCGCGCGAACAGCCCGCGCTTGCTGTCGAACGTCTGGTACAGGCTGGAGCGGTTCAGCCCCGTCGCGGCCTCCAGGTCCGACAGCGACGTCGCCTCGTAGCCGCGCGACCAGAACACTCCCAACGCCGCCCGCACCGCCTCTGTCTCGTCGAACGCCCGCGTCCGCGCCACGTCACCCTCCTTGACAATTCTGAACTGACCGTTTCAATATGAATTCGGAACTGACTGATTCAGAATATCCCAACCCCGGAGGGGGAGTCATCATGTCGCCACTGGCACAGGTCTTCGCGGTCATCGCCGCGCTCATCCACGTGTTGTTCTTCGTGATGGAGAGCATCGTCTTCTCGCAGCCGAAGGTGTGGAAGCGCTTCGGGCTGAAGTCGCAGGCGGACGCGGACGTGGTGAAGCCGATGGCGCTCAACCAGGGCTTCTACAACCTGTTCCTCGCCGTGGGCGTGCTGGTGGGCGTGGCGGTGGTGCACTCGGGCGCGGTGGCGTCGGGCGTGGCGGCGGTGGTGTTCGGCTGCGGGTGCATGCTGGCGGCGGCGGTGGTGCTGGTGAGCAGCAACCGGAAGTTCCTCCTGGCCAGCATCGTCCAGGGCGCGCTGCCGGCGCTGGCCATCTCGCTCGTCGTCCTCTGAGCGGCGTTCCGCTCAGGGCGTGACGGTCTCGAAGACTTCGGCGTCTGGCAGGGTGAGGACGGCCCGGCCCGCTTCGCCCAGCTTCTCGCGCGGGACGTCCCGGAAGCGCTGCACGAAGCTGGCGGACGGGCGGAGCGTGAGGGACTGGCCGGTGTCGCGGTTGCGGAACGTGGTCGCGACATCCTCCGGCGAGGGTGTGGTCTCCAGCGACAGGTTGAGCTTGCCCAGGCTGGCGCCGGTGGCCGCCGCCGCGCCGTCCGCGACGCAGGTGTATTGGACCTTCGCCGGGCTGTGATGGACGACCTCCAGCTTGAAGCTGCCCCGGGGCAGGCCCAGTTGCTGGAGCGCGTAATCGCCCATCCGGTAGCCCGCGACCGCCCACGGCCCCGCGCCACCATGCACCAGCGCCACCCGTTCCAGCGCCACCCGTTCCAGCGCACCCGGCTCAGCGGACGGGGTCGCGGTGGGCTTCGCGCCCGCGCAGCCCAGGGTGAGGCCCAGCGTGACTGTGAGCAGGAGGTGGCGGCGCAGGGTCATCGGTGGCTCCGGTGAAAGACAGACGGAGCGTTCTACCCGCAAGCGGCGAGCCATGGCGACACATGGCTCCGGCCATACCGTCTGCTCAGAGCGCGTAGCCGACCATCAGTGACGCGGAGGCCCTGGGTACCAGCGCCGTGCCGGAGTCTCGCTTCGCCATGACGCCTCCGGCGGAGGCGCTCAGCAGCATCGACAGGCGGCTTCGCACGTCCAGCCGCACGCCCCCGGTGACGAGCCCCAGAGGCTCCAGCCCGAAGCGCGCATCTTCGTCCGGGATGCGCGACTGAAAGACGGCCAGTGCCCCGGCCTCCAGCGCGCCGCTGAACGTCCAGGCTCCGAGCTTCCAGTGCGGCCCCGCGCCCAGCCTCAACTCCAGCTCCGTCTGCTGAAAGGACACCCTGCTGCCCGTCCCCCTCCGCACCGCGAGCCCCAGGCCTGATGTGTCCACGCCCGGGAACAGCCGCCCTTCGCGAACCAGGCGCACGTCCAGGCCCGCGAGCGACGACAGGCCCGACACGATGCCCGACGTCAGCGATGGCCCTACCGCGACCAGCAGCGCCGACCCCGCGCCACCCTTTCGCGCGAGCCTCATCCTCGCGGCCTGCTCCAGGGGCTCGCCACCCACCGACACGGTTCCGTCGAGCGGCACCCTCACCGACCGCTCCAGGTATCCGTCCTCTGCTCGCAGCAGCAGCCGGTACGCGCCGGGCGCCACGGCCAGCGTCGTGGGGCCTTCTCCCTTCTCCAGCTCCGCCACCAGCGCGCCACTCTCCGACGCCATGACAAGCCAGCGCCCCGGGGCCTTCACGTCGAGCGTCAGGCGGCCTCGTGCGCGCTGGGGCTCGGAGAGGATCAACTCTCCGCGGCCGCTCAGGTCCATGCGGAACGTGGGGCGTTGCATGCCTCCCGGTGAGACGAGCGTGGACTCCAGCGTCCTCGCGTAGGCGTAGCGGTAGGCCTCTTCCAGCGTGACGCGACCATCTCGCGAAGCATCGGCCGCTCCGCGCAGGCCCACCGCCAGGTGGTGCGTGAAGAAGGAGCCCTGCAACGCATCCGACTCCTGCGCGTACTCATCCGCGCCAGACGCGCTGATGACGACCCGGCCCTCCAGGTCCGAGGCCTCCATCGTGATGGGCGCGGCCACCGGCTTCAGGCCCTTCAATCGCGTGGCGACACCGGAGCGGCACGAGTCCAGGATGAGCAACCCCACGCCCACCGGCGCACCCTTGAGGAAGTCCATCAGCTCGCGCATCGGCAGCTCGGTGCCGCGCAGGTGCAGGCTGCCATCTCCCGCGTGCGACGACACGTAGAGCAGGAGCCAATCCCTCGGCGAGGCTTCCACGGCCAGCCGCGCCCGGAAGCGCGCCAGGGCTTCGCGCAGCTTCGCGGCATCCGTGCCCAGCAGCGTCATCGTGCGCTCCGGAGGCACGGTGCCCACTTCCTGGAGCACCTCGCGCATCCGCTGCGCGTCCGTCTCCGCGAAGCGCAGCCGCTCCTCGTTGGCCAGGCCCTGGTTCTCTCCCACGACCAGCGCCCAGCGGCGCGGCGCTTCCTCCGCGGCGACGCCCGGAAGCGGTCCCAGCACCATCAACAGCACCGCGAGCAGCCGCCCACACACGCCCAGAGCCCAGCGGCGCAGCGCCTCCGCCTCACTCCGGAGCGGGAGCGATACCGCGAACACCCGAACGCCCAGGCCCACCGCGCGGCTCACGGCACGACCCTCAGCAGCGTGCGCGCCTGCGCCTTCCCGATGGCCTCCGGCGTCGCAACCTCCAGCGGGCCCTGCCCCTTCCCGCGCGCTTCGGCGACACGCGACGTGAGCGCCTCGCGCGCCTGCCCCACGTCCAGCGGCGCATCCGAGAAGAACGCATGCAACGCCACCGACCCTGGCGTCACTTCCAACGCGGGGAACAACCGGACCTCCGCCCCCGGCTCCACCGTGCCGCTCGTCTGGCCTTCCCTCGGCCAGAGCGGATCCACCGCGCCCGCTTCATCCACCGCGAGCACCAGCACGTTCCGGTACGGCCCCGTGCCCACCGCCAGCGTCACCTGCTCGCCGGGCCTCGCGTCCTGCACCGGCGTGCCCTGCACGGACAGCAGCCGCAGCGCCACGGGCCCCTTCAGCCGCACGCCGTCCTCCGCGCCTCGCGGCACGTAGACGACCAGCGCGAGCCCCACCGCCAGCGCGGTCACCAGCGGCACGCCCCAGCTCCACCAGGGCCTCGCGGACCGGGCGCGCTTCTCCTCCAGCCTCGCCAGCACCGCCTTCGCGCGGGGCTGGGACAGGCTCGACGCTCGCGCCTGCCGCATCCGCTCGGCGATCATCCCGCAGGCCGGGCAGGCGGCCACGTGCCGCTCCGCGCGCCCCGAGGCATCCAGTCCCGACAGCCACTCGTCCAACTCCAGCCGTGTCAGGTGCTCAGCCACGCTCTGCCTCCAACGCTTCCGGCAGCCGCCCCAGCTCCGCCGCCTTCTTCCGGATGGAGTCCAGGTCGCGGACGATGGTCTTTCGCGACACGTCCAGCATCCCGGCGATCTCCTCCTGGGTCAGCCCGTCGAAGAAGTGCAGCGTGGCCACTTCCAGCTCGCGCTCTCCCATCCGCCCCACGAGGTGGCGGATGAAGTCCGCGGCCTCCCACTGGCTGGGCGTGAGCGCCGCGGCCTCCGGCGCCTCCAGGAGCACCGGCTCCCGCAGCTGGCGCGAGCGCAGCGCGTTGAGACACAGGTTGGTGGTGACGCGGTACACGTACGTCATGGGACGGGCCTCCCGTCGGAACCGCGCGCCAGCCGTCAACATGCGCTCGAAGACCTCCTGGACGATGTCCCAGGCGTCGGCATCGCGTCCCAGCAGCGCGAGCGCGCGACGGTGCACCACGGGCGCGAAGCGCTCGTAGAGCTCCCTGAGCTCCTCCGCACCGAGCCCGCTCGCCATCCGATGGGTCCGACCTTCCTTTTCGTCCTTGAGACACCCGGCCCCGGCGGCCTGGGACATCGCATCGCATCCGCGATGGGCTGTGGGATACTAGTCGTACCCCGTCGGCATGTCCCAGGCCGGCCGCACCGGGTGTCCCAACCGCCGTGAAACGACTCGCCATCGCCATCCTCGTCGCGCTCCTGGGCGCCTGCTTCGACCCGCTCTACGAGGACCCCGACGAACCAGGCGAAGAGTCCTGGGCCGTCTGCTGCGTCCGCAACCAGGTGGACACCTGTCTCTGCGAGGACTCCAACGGCTGTGAGATCCGCTTCCAGGCGTGCTCGGCCGGCACCTGCACGCCGTCGCTCCGGGACAGCTGCGAGACCCTCCACGGCAGCCAGGACGGCGGCACGAGCTTCGACGGAGGCGCCGACGTCGACGCGGGCGTGGAGGCCGACGCGGGCACCGGAATCGAAGATGGCGGCGTCAGCACCGACGCGGGCACCGGAATAGAAGACGGCGGCGTCAGCACCGACGCGGGCACCAGCACCGACGCGGGCACCAGCACCGACGCGGGCACGCCGCCGGTGTCCTACGCGCCGTGCTGCGACCCGTCCACCCACCGGGTCACCACCTGCCGCTGCGAGGCCACGGGCTGCTCCAGCGCTTCCTTCACGCCCTGCGCGTCCGGCCGCTGCGCACCCAACGGGGAGTCATGCGGATAAGGTCTCCCGCGGAATGAAGGGCACCTTCCATTCGCTGCGCGGCTACAACTACCGGACGTGGGCAGCCGGGGCTCTCGTGTCCAACGTGGGCACGTGGATGCAGCGCACCGCCCAGGACTGGCTCGTCCTCACCCAGCTCACCCACAACAACGCCACGGCCGTGGGCGTGGTCATGGCGCTCCAGTTCGCGCCGCCGCTGTTGTTCCTTCCCCTGACGGGCTTCGCGGCGGATCACTTCGACCGGCGCAAGCTCCTGTTCGCCACGCAGGCGGCCCTGGGCGCGCTGGCGCTGGGCCTGGG
Source organism: Corallococcus sp. CA041A (assembly GCF_003612075.1). Lineage (NCBI taxonomy): Bacteria > Pseudomonadati > Myxococcota > Myxococcia > Myxococcales > Myxococcaceae > Corallococcus > Corallococcus sp. CA041A. The sequence continues at coordinate 35,812 of NZ_RAWF01000053.1, read as the reverse complement.
GCTGCTCACGCTCTCCGGACACATCCGGCTGTGGCACGTGAACGTGTTCGCGTTCCTCCTGGGATGCGTCACCGCGTTCGATGCCCCCGCGCGCCAGACGTTCGTATCGGAGCTGGTGGGCGAGGAGGACCTCGCCAACGCCGTGGCGCTCAACTCCACCTCGTTCCACGCCGCGCGCATGCTCGGCCCTGCCATCGCGGGGCTGCTCATCTCCGCCGTGGGCTCCGGGTGGATGTTCGTCCTCAACGCGGCCTCGTTCGGCGCCGTGCTCTGCTCGCTGAGCCTGCTTCGCGTGAATGAGTTGCACGTGAGGGACCGGGCGCTCCACACGCGCGGAGGACTGATGGAGGGCTTCGTCTACGTCGGGAAGCGGCCCGACCTGGTGGCGGTGCTGACCATGTTCTTCCTCATCGGCACCTTCGGCCTCAACTTCCCCATCTTCATCTCCACCATGGCCGTGCGCGTCTTCGGCCAGGGCGCCAGCGGCTACGGGCTCCTCACGTCCATCATGGCCATCGGCTCGGTGACGGGCGCGCTGCTCTCCGCCCGGCGCGCGCAGCCTCGCATCGGACTGCTGGTGACGGGGGCCGCGGTCTTCGGAGCGGGGCTCACGCTCGCGGCGCTGATGCCCGTCTACGCCCTCTTCGCCATCACGCTCGTCGTCATCGGCGTGTCCGCGCAGACGTTCACCACCACCGCGAACAGCCTGGTGCAGCTGTCCACCGATCCGTCCATGCGCGGGCGCGTGCTCGCCATCCTCCTGGCCATCGCGCTGGGCGGCACGCCGCTGGGGGCCCCCATCGTCGGGTGGGTCGCGGACACGTTCGGTCCCCGCCAGGCGTTGGGCGTGGGCGCCGCGGCGGGCTTCGTCGCGGCGCTCATCGGACTGCGCTACCGCGCGAAGGCGGCGGCTACTTCTTCTCCAGGATGACGGCGTAGAACTCGATGCCCACGCCCTGCCGGTCCTCCTCGGTGATGGAGTCGTCCGGCAGCCCCAGGAACCGGCTCACGGTCTGCACGCCACCGGGGCCCGGCGTCCACGGCTTGCAGAGTTCCAGGTACTCCGGCAGGGAGAACAGCTCGAAGCTCTCCCCCATCTTCTGGAACATGCCCACGAACTGCTCCCACTGGGGCGTCGTCTTCGCGGGGTCCTTGGTCTCGAACGTGGTGAAGAGCCGGGAGCCCGGCGCGGCCCAGTCGTAGAGGTCGCGGAAGAACTTCTGGTTCTCCTCCGCCTTGAGGAACACGGTGATGCCGTTGGCGCCCAGGGCCACCTTGCGCTCGCCGCCCAGGAAGTCGCGCACGTCCGGGCGCTCCAGGAAGGACTTCGCCTGGCGGATGTCGCACTCCAGGTAGCGCACGCGCGGCTCGTTCCCCAACAGCACGCGCGCCTGCGCCATCGTCAGCGGATTGATGTCCGAGTACAGCACCTTCACGTCCGGCGGCAGCACGCCGTGCACATGGTCGTTGGTGGGCAGGCCGGACGCGAAGTCCACCCAGTGCGTGAAGCCCTCCGCGGACAGCCGCTTCGCCGCGCCCTGGAGGCATGCGCGCAACATCCGCACCCACTTCCGCGTGGAGGGCAGCAGCGAGAACATGTACTCCGCCGCCTGCCGGTCCGCGTCGAAGTTGTGACTGCCGCCCAGCGTGTAGTCGTAGATGCGTGCCGCGTCGGGAACCTGGGGATTCACGCCCGGCACGCGGGCCAGCTCGTTCACATCCATGGTCGTCGCTCCATACGGTTCGGGCCCCCCACCCGCGTCGTGCGACTGCCCGTGTCGACGGGTGAGCCTGCTGCCCGGGCATTGTGCCGGTCCGCTCGCGCGGTTGCACACTTCCTACGGAGTGACGCCCGCGACCTGGCGCAGCAATTCCAGCGGCCCCAGCGCGGCGACCGCGTCGAACTGCTCGGGCGTGCGCACCAGCAGCGACCCCGCGAAGCCCAGCGCGTTGACGTTGACGCCCAGGTGCTCCGCGCGGCTCCGAGGCACGAGCAGCATCCAGTCCCGGGTGACGAGCAGGTTGTACGGCGCGTGCTCCGCCAGGCCCAGCCCGTCCCGCAGGAGCCGGTACGCCGCCAGCATCCGCGCGCCCTGCCCCGGCGCGCCCCACGGCCCCAGGCCCGCCAGCAGGTGCGCGAACGGCAGTGACTCCGCGGCCACCACGCGGCCCGGCCCCGGCAGCACGGGGAACAGCGCCTCCACGGGCGCGCGCAGGCGGTCTGGCCCCAGCGGCGGCACCAGCTGCAGGTGCTTGTGGCGCTGGCTGGCGCCGGCCGTCTCCCCCGCGTTGTAGAAGGCCAGCCCGTCCAGCCCCTCCAGGCACGTGGAGAGCGCGTCGAAGTCCGCGGGCGTCAGCAGCGCGTCCTGCGACTCGAAGGCCCGCGTCACCAGCAGCAGGTGGTGCTCCACGACGTTGAACTTGTTGAGCAGGCACACGTGCGCGGGCGCCACGTCCCCCAGCACCAGGTCCGGCTCCGGGTTCGCGAACGGGTTGAACGGCTCCGAGCCAGACGGCGCCGGACGCTTGCGCTCCTTGAGCGCCACCCGCCCCAGCACGCGCACCTGGAACTCCGTGCTCGCGGCCGGCACCGTGCGCGCTTCCGTGGCGATGGGCTGGAGCGCCCCGGTCTCCAACGCGTGGCGGGTGACATCCAGCGTGCGGGGCCACAGGGCGGCGTGCGTCAGCGGTGTGGCGTTCACGGGCGGGCTCCTGGCGCGAGACCTTCCAGTCTGTGCCGTCCGCTCACGCCAGCGTCAACCCGCTTCCAGCAAGAGAGCGCTCCGGATGTCCGCCTCAGCGCGGAGGCGGGCGGAAGACGTACTGGTACACCTGCGGCTCGCTGCCGGGCGGGTACTGGGCGTCCATGAAGGCCACGTGTGCGCTGTGGGTGATGAGCACGTCCTGGAGGCTGTCGTAGAGCACCACCACGTTCGTGGCCTTCCCCGTGGGGTCCAGGTCCACGCGCACCTTCAGGTTGCCCTTGAGGTCCGGCTTCTCCATCAGGTGCTCCAGGTACAGCGCCACCAGCCCCAGCGACACCCGGTCGTAGATCTGCTCCACCGTGCCCTTCGCGGGCGAAGCGGGCAGGTGCAGCTTCCTGGTCAGCTGCGCGGCCTCCTCCGCCGCCTCGGGCACCGGCCGCTCCGGAGCGGCGAGCGCCGCGCGGTACGCCGCCATGGATTCGAAGTAGCGCTCCAGCTTGAGCAACAGCCGCGCCCGCCGCACCTGGATGTCCGCGCGCTCCGGGGCCAGCGCCGCCGCCTGATCCAACCGGGCTTCGGTGGCGGCCACGTCCTGTTTCGCTTCCGCCAGCGTCGCCAGCCGCAAGAGCGGTTCGGGGTCCTTGGGCGTCGCCGCGGCCAGGCGCACCAGGGCCTTCGCCTCGTCCTCCGGGCGGTCGAGCTCCACGGCGAGCTTCACCCACGTGGAGAGCACCGCGGGCTCCGCGCCCCCGAGCGTCGCGTAGCGCTCCAGCATCTTCACCGCCTGCGCCTTGTCGCCCGCGGCGAGCCACGCGTCCGCTTGCCGCCGGTGCGCCTCGCGGTCATGCGGCTGGAGCGCGACGAGCAGCGCCCCGGCCTCCGCGCCCGCCTTCGCGTCTCCGGCCTCGCGCGCCAGTCGCGACAACACCTGGAGCGCCTCCGGCTGCTCGGGCCAGTCCTTCACCGAGCGCACCAGCAGCGCGCGCGCCTCCGCCGCGGCTCCCGGCCGGCCCGCCAGGAGCAGCGCCAGGTCCGTGCGGAAGCGAGGGATGTCCAGCTTCGTCAGCGCCTCGCGCAGCCGGGCTTCCGCCTCCGCGGGCTTGCCCTCCGCCTGCAGCCGCAGGCCGTCCGCCCAGAGCGCGGGCGCGAAGCCGGGCACCGCCTTGCGCGCGGTCTCCAGCGGCGCGGCAGCGTCCTTCAACATGCCCCAGCGCACGTAGACGAGCCCCATCCCCACGTGCGGCCACGGGTTCTCCGGGTACACCACCGCCAGCGCCTTGAACTCGGCGAAGCTCTCGTCCGAGGGCAGCGCGAGGAAGGCCCGGTACACCCGGGGCATGGGGTCCTTGGGCGCCTTCGCCTGCTGCGCGTCCAGCTCCGTGCGCAGCGTGCTGGGGCTGCCCTGGACCCGCGCCGTGTCCACGCGCTGGAGCATCGCCATGCCGTCCGCGGCCGGCGCGGGCACCGGCCGGGCGCCCAGGGCCGGGAGCGCGCACAGCACGGACAGCAGCAGGCACGTCAGGACACGGGACGTCATCGGGAGGTCAGCCAGGGGGAGCCAGGGCGCCCGGACGCTACCAGATGGACGCTCCCCGCGAGGGCTGGGAGTGTTTACGCACCTTGCGTGGATTTCTCGGATACACGCGATGTTTCACGGGTGCCGGAACGGGTGGAATGGCCCTGGAGGACGACCGCGCTTTCGGGCGTTGGACGTCGCCCGGGCGGTAGGTCTTGACCAGAACGCGCGGTGCTGGGCGGAATGGCCCCCATGGCCACCGCCGAGAAACTCGTATTCCCGACCATCGTCGAAGGACTCTTCGTCCGGGGACTTTCCGGGAAGGTGCCCTTCTCCCTCAAGGAGCAGCTGCGCAAGGAGGGCCTGGACCTGGACCGGCCCCTGCAGCCCGCGTACTCGTTGGACACGTGGACGCGCTGCGTGGCGCTGACGGCGAAGACGCTGCACCCGGAGCAGCCGGATCCGGTGGCGTGGCGGATGCTCGGCGAGCGGATGATCGACGGCTACCGCGACACGATGGTGGGCCGTGCGCTGCTCGGCGTGCTGCGGCTCATCGGGCCCAAGCGGATGCTCCTGCGCACGCAGCACAGCTTCCGCACCGGCAACAACTACACCGAGGTGCGCATCACCGAGCGTGGCGAGCGCGAGGCGGACCTGTGGCTCAACGAGCCCGGCCTGCTGCGCTACTTCAAGCAGGGCGTGATGCTGGCCACGGTGCGCGCCGCCAGCGGCCCGGCCACGCAGGTGGACGTGGTGCAGTTCGACGACGACAGCGTCACGTACCGCGTGTCCTGGGGCGCTCCGGGCGCCTGAGTCACCGGCGTCCCCCTGTTCGCGGATCCGCGACCGTGGGGCCCCTTGCTCGCACCGGGCCCCATCTGCCAGCGTGAGGGTCTGCGCGCGGCGTCCGGGCCGTGAACGCCGCGCGAAGAGGGGGATTCATCCAAATGCCGTCGCGCAAGCGCGCCAACCTGCCGCGCTGGAACGGTCATCAGCAGGGGTTCTTCGAAATCTGGTTCCTGGTGGTGCTCGACCCGGGCGGAGACCGCGCCTGGTGGTTGCGCTACACCCTGTTCACGCCCGCGCCGGGCAGCGGCGGCGAGCCTCGCGCCACCCTGTGGGCGGCGGCGTTCGACTGCGCATCCCAGGACCGGCCCGCGGTGGCGCTCAAGGCCATCCATCCGGCCTCCGCGTTCACGGCGCTGCCGAACGGCGGCGTGCGAATCGCGGACTCGGAGCTGACGCCCGGCCACGTCCACGGACAGGTGGCCAGCGGTGGGCACTCCATCGCGTGGGACCTGCGCTTCCAGGGCGGACACCCGGAGCCCGTGCGCCGCGAGCCGCGAGGCACCGCGCTGTTGCCCCTGCCCACGCAGGTGGCCCACGTGCACGACGACGTCCTCTTCGAAGGCACGGTGACGGTGGACGGCGAGCGCATCGACGTGAAGGGCGCGCCCGGCCTGCAGAAACACCTGTGGGGCCACCGGCGGTTGGAGGAGCTGACGTGGCTGTACTGCCCGCGCTTCTCCGAGGACCCGGACGCGCGGCTGGAGATCATGGCGGTGCGCGCGAAGCGCAAGCGGGGCCACCCACAGCTGTCGCCCATCTACCTGCGCACGCGAGACGCCGAGCACACGTTCCATGAAATGCCCCACGTGCTCTTGTCGCGCGTGACGTCGCCCGCGTCCGGGGAGCTGTCCTTCCGCGCCGCGTCCGCCACCGTGGCCGTGGAGGGCCGCGCGTGGTGCGACCCGCGCACGCTGGTGGGCTACGCGTACCGCGACCCCAAGGGCTGGGACGTGATGGTGGCCCAGAGCGACGTGGCCCGCTGCGAGGTGCAGCTGTTCTCCCGGCCCCACCCCTTCGCTGCGTGGAAGCCCACCGGGAAGCTGACCTCCACCGTGGGCGCGCTGGAGTTCCATGGCCCGGAGCAGATGCCGGGAGTGCGCTACATCCCATGGGACGGCACCGCGCTCGAAGCGGAAGGCGCGCCCAACGAGGCTGCGCCGGCCCTGGGAACGGGCTGACGCCGGGCCACCCGCCTCCGCCTTCCGGGAGGGAGGGGCTTGTGGCGCGGGGCCCGGGGTACTGCCCGGGTGGCGCCCGGGCCTTGAGGGGGAGGACCTTCCCCCGCCTGTGGATGGGGACGGCCGTAGCCACCCTCTGGGGTGACGGCCCGCCGCTCCCCCGAAATCCATGCGCCATCGACTGCGGAGACACCTCCAGTCGCTCCTCCGGGTGGACCCCGGAAGACCGGCCCTGTGGGCGGGCATCCGGGCCGCCGTCGCCACCGCCCTGCCCCTGTGTCTGTCCTTCCTGACCACCGTGCCCCAGGCCGGCTGGGCGGGCCTCACGGGGCTGCTCGTCACGCTCGCGGACAAGGGCGGTTCCTACCGCGTGCGGGCGCGCGTCATGGGGGTGGTGACGGTGCTGGGGGCGCTGGTCGGCCTGCTCGCCGCGCCCGCGGGCCACACCTATGTGGTGGACGCCACGCTGCTGCTCCTGGGTGTCACCGCGGCGAACTTCGCGCGCTGCTACGGCGAGACAGCGGGCTCCGTGGGAGGGCAGCTCGCCGTCATCTTCGTCGTGTCGCTGGGCGCGCCCACCGCCTCGCCGCGAGAGGCGGTGCTGCGAGGCGCGGCATTGCTGCTGGGGGGCCTGTGGGCGATGGCGCTGTCACTGCTGCTGTGGCCGCTCAGGCCCTATCGCCCCGCGCGCCGGGCGGTGGCGCAGGTGTACGCGGGGCTCGCGATCGCGGCGGAGGACCTGGGAAGGGCCACGCGGGATGGAGCCACGGCCGAGTCGTGGGCAGCGGGGCTGAAGCGCCACGCGCGGATCCGCCCGGACATCGAACGGGCGCGCGACGTGCTCGCGGCCACGCGGCGCGGGAGGCCAGACGAGTCCCGGCGCGGCGAACACCTGCTGGTGCTGGTGGAGCTGGTGGAGCCCATGGTGGCGCTGCTCAGTGCTCTGGCGGAGGCGATGCAGGTGGTGGGGCGCGACCCGCACATGCACGCCACGCGCGAACGGGTCATCAGGCTGTGCGAGGCCTTCGGCGCGATGGACCAATGGGTATCGCGGGCGCTGAGGCAGGAGCGCAACGAGGGCATGCGAGCGCCGCCCCGGCTGGCGCTGAGACCCCGTCGCCGGCAGCCCGCGAGGATGGCCGTGCCCCCGGTGCGGCAAAGCTCGGAGGGGCCGCTGTCCACGCACGTCGCCACGCTGCTGGACCGGCTGCGCGAGCACGCGGGCGTGGCGCACGAGACAGCGTCGGGCCTGCTCTTCGGAGACCCGGTGTCGGCGCGAGGCAAGGGCACGGTGGGCGGTCCCAGACAGGCGCCGGGGTTCTCCCTGTGGCGGCCGATTCGCGACCACCTGCACGCGGACTCGGTGGTGCTGCGGCACGCGCTGCGCACGGGGATGGTGGCCACGGCGGCGCTGGGGCTGACGCGGGCATTGCAGGTGGGCGACGCGCACTGGGTGAGCCTCGTGGTCATCTCCATCCTCCAGCCCTACGCGGGCAGCACGGAGGAGCGCGTCCTCCAGCGCACGCTGGGGACGCTGGTGGGCGCGAGCCTGGCGGCGCTCATCGCGACCACGGTGCACACGCCGCCGATGATGATTGGCGTCATCAGCGTGCTGACGGCCATCTCCGTGGCGCTGCTGCCGCTGAACTTCGGCGCGTTCCAGGTCCTGCTCACGCCGGACTATCTCTTGATGGCCACGCTCAGCTCCGGGGATTGGACGGTGGCGTCGCAGCGCTCACTGGGCGTGCTCATCGCGGGGGCGCTGGCGCTGGTGGGCTCATGGACGCTGTGGCCCAGCCCGGAGCGGCGCCGTTTCCCGGACGCGGCGGCCTCCGCCCTGCGCGCGGACGGGAAGTACCTGCAACAGCTCGTCACCCACCGCAGCGGCACGGAGCCCGCGGTGAACGAGGAGCGCCGCCGCCTGGACCAGGCGCTGCTGGAGGCGGAGTCGTCCTTCCAGCGGTTGATGACGGAGTACCGGGGCCCGCCCGGGCACCTGGAGCCGGGCATGGCGCTGCTCACCTACGCGCGCAGGTTCGCGCTGGCGGTGACGGCGCTGGGCACGGGGCGCTTCGATGGGAGGACCTCCACGGTGCTGCCGCAGCAGCTGGCGCAGCGGGCCAGCGACAGCCTGGAGCTGCTCGCCAGCGCGTTGCAGGAGCGGCGCGAGCCCCCGCCTCTGCCGGCCCTCGCGCTGCCACGCACCAGTGACGACCCCGTGCTGGGCGCGCTCTTGGAACGCGTGCCCCGGCAGCTGGGCATCCTGCACGGCGCGGTGGCGCGGATCAGCGAGGATCCGTCGCTGCGCTGACGGCCTTGGGCGGGGCGCAGGCGGACTGGTAGTCCTGGAGCTTGCGCTGAAAGCGCTCCCGTTCCGGCGCGGGCCATTCCGCGGGCAGCAGCTCCACGGCCTTCTGTTGTTCGGCCAGTGCGGCGGTGCACTGCTTCAGCCCGAACCGCGCGGCGGCGGCGGTCTCCAGCACATAGGGATTGTTGCTGCGTCGCACGAAGGGACGCACCGCGCTGAGAGCCGGCGCGTACTGGCCTGACTGCACGAGCTGCCACGCGGCCTCGCTGGCGGCCCACCCGCTCCTGGGCGCCAGGAAGTAGGCGCGGGCGACGGCCTGGGGATAGAGCGGATCCCCTGGATTATTCTTCGCGAGCTCCCGGGCGAGGTTGAGCCATGCCGAACGGCTCTCGGGATTCTGGCGGACCCGCAGCCGGGCCCATTCCAGTTCTTGATGCCTGTTCAACGTGATCCCCTGCGGAACGAAGCGCACGTGGAAGGTGTAGTCGACACTCACGGGGTGCCCCGAGATGGTCGCGGGACGATATCGAGCCAATTGACACGCCGCGAGGTTCTGCTCGACGCCGGGCAGCCGCGCCCCTTCCACGATCTTGCAGTCACGCACCTGGCCATCCGCGCCGATGCGGCAGTGGAAGACCATGAAGGCGAACGCACCTGGCCTGAGCAGCGCCTCGGGATACGTGAAGGCCGCCGGCGAGATCACCTTCGGACCGGTGAATGCCTCGGACTCGAGCCTGCAAGCTTCGGCGAGACCTGCCACACACGCGGCCACGATGTCCCGGAATGCGCTGAGGGCTGCATCCTCGCCGGGGGTCCCACCCAGCGTCCTGACCGCCTCTTCGAAGACAAGAGGTGCCTGCTCTGGCTCCAGCTTGAGCGGCGGCTTCGGCGCCACCTCGGCCCCTATCGCGACGTCCCACATCCCCGACGACGGTAGGCCCTTCTTCAACTGGAAGGCCTCCATCTCGGACATCAGATGGCCATGACTCGCGGGCAGGGTCGGGACGCCCGAATGGGCACATCCGGTGAATCCAAGCAGCAGGGACAGGAACAGCCAGCTCCAACGCATGGTCCGCACTCTAGACCGCGAAGCAGCGCTGGCTGAAGTGGCCCCAGGAACAACCCGTGTCGCCGCGATGCTGCGTATCCTGGAATGGGTTTCCTTCCGGAACGCACACCTGGAGCTGTCTGCTTGAAAGACGCCTCGAACGCCGCGCCCCCTGGCTGGCCCCGGAACACCGTGCGGGCGTTGCCCCTCCTGGTGCTCGTCCTGGCCTCGGCGTGCGCTTCGAACAAAGCCTCCCAACAGGACACCTCCTGGGCCTCGCACTTCACCTTCGAGGCCGAGCGCATCGAGGCGCGGGCCCGCGCGGTGGAGCTGGCCCGGGTGCACGACGTGCGCGCGGAGCAGGCGGAGCTGCGCGGCTGGATGGCGACGTTGTCCAAGGAGATGGCGCTCGGAGGCGCCGAGGCCCAGGGGCCTGGACATGCCGCGCTCGGGCGGGGGGCATTGGCCCTGGGCGACCTGGACGCGGCCATCGAGCACCTGGAGGCCGCATGGAGCGCGGGCTTTCGTGAGCCCTCGGTGGTGTGGGCCCGGGCCCTGGCGCTCAGCCAGCGCTACCGCGAGCAGCGCATCACGGCGTTGACCGTGCTGGATCCGGAGGAGCGGAGGGTGCGCGAGGAGGACACGGAACGTCAGCACCGCGAGCCGGTGCTCGCCCTGCTCCGTCAGGCCCGCGAGAAGGAGGCCCCGTCGGCGGACTTCCTCGCGGCGCTCATCGCCTTTCATGAGGGCAGGCTGGACGCGGCGGCCGCCCTGCTGGAGCCCATGGCCGCCTCGCATCCCTGGCTCGTCGAGGCGCCACTGCTGCGCGCGGATGTGCTGCTGCTCCGCGCCGCCCAGCTGTGGGAGGAAGGACAGGAGGGCGCGGCTGGAGCACGGCCGCGAGGCCCTCGCCGCGGCCAGGACCACGGCGGAGAGCCAGATGCAGGCATACCTGGCGCAGGCGCGCTTCGAGGCCGCCGTCATCGCCGTCATCCGGACCGACCCGCCCGGCACCGTGCCGTTGACCTACGAAGCGGGTCTGGGGCCCGCGGGCAGTGCGCTCGGCGCCCTGGACATCGCGTCCCGGCTGGACCCCGCCGCCCCCGCACCGCCCTGTGAGCGGGCACGAATGCTCAATGCCCTGGCGGAGCATCCGCGTCGCAAGGATCACTTCCAGGGCCATCTGTTCAACGAAGCGGTCGAGACCACCGACGCGATATTGGCCCGGGACCCCACCAGCCGCTGCGCCTACATGGAACGGATCCGGACCCAGGTGTCCCAAGCGGAGAGGGCGAGGCAGGAAGGTTACGGCCCGGATATGCCCAAGGAGCAGGATCTGTTGAAGGCCGTGCCCCCAGCGGGGCGGGACCTCGCGTTCCACCTCCTGCACGCCCGGGTCCTCGGACTCTGGGTGATCATCGAGAACGACTGGGGACATACCCGGGTCGGTGACCGGCACGGCGCGCACCGCGACCAGGCGCTCGACGTCTGGCGGACCATCCTCGCGCTCGAAGCGCGCATCCCCGCGTATTGGATCCAGTTCGGGGAGCGGCTCGTGGAGCGGGGCATGGACCCGTTGATGGAGGACGGCGCCGCGGACCTGGAACAGGCGGAAGCCGCCTGGGCCAAGGCAAGCACCCTGCGCACGAAGGCGCCCGGGTGGTGGCTGCTGGGAGCTCACGTCCAGATGGCGAAGGCCCTGCGAAGCCGGGCCCGGGGTGAGGAGTCCGGGAAGGCGTGGGAGACCGCCAGGGCACGCCTCCGCGACGGGCTCACCCAGCAGCCCCAGGAATCGTCCATGCATCACGCCCTGGGGCGGATCCTCCTGGAGCAGGCGAAGGAGCGTTGGGCACACGGAGGCAATCCCGCGGAGCTGCTCGACGCGGCGGAGGCGGCACAGGCGGTAGCCACGAAGCTGGACTCCGGACATGGCCCCGGGGTGCTGGGGCGGGCGGACGTCGCCGCGCTCCGAGCGGAGTACGCCTGGCGGCGAGGAGAGGATCCCTCCCCCGACGTGGACAAGGCCGAAGCCCTCTACGCGCAAGCCATGTCCGAGAGACCCACGAAAACGGAGGCCATCCTGGGCCTCCTGCGGATGCTTCAAACCCAGGCGCGCTACGAGTTGGAGCAGGGCCGGGATCCAGAGCTCGCCCTCGACCGGCGGAGGAAGTCCATCGACCTGATGGCCATGCTGACCGTGCACAAGCGCGTCTCCTACCTGCGAACCCTCGGGGAGGACACCCTCGTACAGGCCCGATGGGTTGCTCGGACGGATCCGCCTCAGGCGGAGACGCTTTTCAACTACGCGCTGGCGGCCCTGACCGAAGCCCTGGGACAGCAGCCTCGGAGTCAGGAGGCCCGTCTGGCCATGGGTGAGTTGAACCGGTACCGGGCGGTGGCGATGAAGGCCGCGGGGCAGGACGCGGAGCCCTTGCTGGCAAAGGGGCTCGCGCTGGCCGACGCATTGGTGAATGAGCGCCCGAACTGGCCCGAAGCCCTGTTGCTTCGCGCGGCGCTCCTGCGCACGAAGGATCCGGCCTCGGCCCAGGCCCGCGCGGACCGCGATGCGGCGCTGAAGGTCAATGCCAACCTCGCGCCCGGATGGGTGCGTCAGTTCCCCGAGGATATGCCCAAGGTGCCTTGAGCGTGGCGATTCAGTGCGTCGCGCAAGCAAAATGCCCATGACCGCGTAAGGCTTTGTATCCTGGAATGGCACACGTTCCGGCCCGTCACGGAACGCACCAGGAGCCGCGCCATTGAATGACGTCCCGAGCAAAGCCACCTCTGGAAGGTCCAGGAGCGGCGTGCTGGCCTTGCAGGTCCTGATAATCATTGCGGCAACGGCCTGCGCGGCGGACAGACAATCCCAGCGGAGCACGACCTGGGCCGCGCACTTCATCAGCGCCGCGGAGCGCATCGAAGCCCGAGCCCGCTCGGTGGGAATGGCCCGCCTGCACGACGTGCGCGCGGAGCAGGCGGAGCTGCGCGGCTGGATGGAGACCGTCTCCCAGGAGATGGCGCTCGGAGGCGCCGAGGCACAGGGTCCTGGACACTATGCGCTCGGGTGCGGGGAACGGGCCCTGGGTCGCGAGGCGGAAGCGCTGACGCACCTCGAGGCTGCCTGGAACGCGGGCTTCCGAGACCCTCGCGTGGCGTGGGTCCGGACGCAGATCCTGAGCGAGCGCTACCGCGCGCTGCGGCTGGAAGCCATCACCGCTCCCGACCCGGACGAACGGAAGGCGCGCGAGCAGGACGCGGAGAGCAAGTACCGGGAACCGGTGCTCACGCTGCTGCGGCAGGCGGCGGGTGCGGAGTACCCGTCAACGGACTACGGCGCGGCGCTGGTCGCGATGCATGAGGACCGCCTGGACGCGGCGCTCGCGCTGCTGGAGGGCGTGAATACGAAGCATCCCTGGTTCGTGGAAGCGCGGCTGATGCGCGCGGACGTGTTCCTGCTGCGTGCCGCCTGGCACTGGAAGGGGAATAGGAGGAAGGAGACGGGCGAGGACATGACGGCCGCGTTCCAGGCGCTCAAGGATGCCAGGACCACGGCGGAGAGCTTCGCCCCGGCCCACCTGGGCCTGGCGCGGTTCGAGGCCGCCGGAATGAACCTCTTTCATCTCAACTCCGGGCCCGTGCTGCTGCTGTCCAGCGGGGACGACGAGGAGTCAGGCCCGGGGAAAGAAGGCCTCGCGGCGCTGGACGCAGCCGCCCGGGTGGATCCCGGCCATGCCGGGTTCGCCTGCGAAAAGGCGCGATTCCTCACCATGCTCGCGGAGCGCCCGAATACCTACGCGGCCTTCCTCTCCCTGCGCAGGAAGGCCGTCGAGACCGCGCAACGCATCCTGGAGCTGGAGCCCGCGAGCGCATGCGGCCGCATGGAACGGACTCGGGTGATGGTGCAGGAAACCGAGGCGGTCCTGAAGGAGAGCCGCGTGGACTTCTACAAGCTCCAGGAGGCCCTGGACCTGCTGGAGGCCGTTCCTCCGTCGGGACGCGACCTCGCGTTCCACCTCCTGCGCGCCCGGCTCCTCCAGCTCTGGACGGAGGCTGACCTCCAGGTCGGGAGTTGGAGGGTTGGCTCCAACGGATGGAAGCACCAGGAGCAGGCCATCGAAGCCTGGCGGAGCGCGGTCGCGATCGAAAAGCGCGTGGCCGCGTACTGGGTCCAACTGGGGGAGCTCCTCCTGGCCAGGGCTTCCAATCCCACGGCGAAGGATGTCGACCAGGACCTGGAGCCAGCAGACAAGGCCGTGTGGCATGCGATGGGTGGCGGCAGCACGAAGGCAGCCGAGGTGTGGCTCCTGTGGGCGCACACCGAAGTGGCGCACGCCTTGCGGAAGCGAGCCCAAGGCGAGACGGCCCCATGGAGGTTCGAGCAGGCCGCGCACCACCTCCGCAATGCCCTCCTCGACGGGGCCCACAATCCGACCCTGCATCACGAGTTGGGGCTCGTCCTCCTGGAGCATGCGAGGGAGACCTGGGAGCACGGAGGCGACCCCACCGCCCTGCTTCAGCAGGCGGAGGCAGCCCAGGCCCAGGCGGCGAAGCTGGCGCCCTCGCTGGACCTGAGCAAGTTCGGGCAGGCGGCGGTCCACGCGGCGCGAGCGGAATATGCCTGGTGGCGAGGAGCGGATCCCACCGAGCAGGCGGAGCGGGCGGATGCGTTCTACAGCCAGGCGCGCCCCTTCTTCAAAACCCATAAGAACCAGCAGTTCGCAGGCCGCATGAAGGTTTCCCACATCCTGGCGCGCCACCTGCTGGAGCAGGGCCGGGATCCCGACCCCGTGCTCAAGCGACCGTGGGAAAGCCTCGACATCATGGAGCGGATCGGCCAGGACCGCGTCCTGCGTTATCTCGCCACCGGGACGATGTTCAGCCTGCGTGCCCGCCATTCGGCCCGCACGGATCCGGAGAAGGCGGAGAAGGAGTTCGTCGAAGCGGAGAAGTCCTACGAGGAAGCCCTCCAGGTGGAGCCCCTGAATCGGGAGGTCCGTCTGGAGGAGGGCCAGCTGTTCCGTGAGTGGGCAGTGGCGCGAAACGCCGCGAAGCAGGATCCGGAGCCACTCCTGTCCAAGGGACTCGCGCTGGCGGACGCGTTGCTCAAGGAGCGTCCGAACTGGCCCGAAGCCCTGCTGCTGCGCGCGGCAATCCTTCGCACGAAGGACCCAGGCTCTGCCCAGGCCCGCGCGGACCGCGATGCGGCGTTGAAGGCCAATGCCAACCTCGCCCCTGGATGGGCGCGTCAGTTCCCGGAGGACGGGCCGCTCACTCCCTGAGCGCGGTGCTTCAGGGAGTGGCCGGAGACGTGGCGCAGGCGGACTGGTAATCCTGGAGCTTGCGCTCGAAGCGTTCCCGTTCCGGCGCGGGCCATTTCGCGGGCAGCAGCTCCACGGCCTTGCGCTGTTGCGCCAGCGCCTCGGTGCACTGGTTCAGCCCGAAGTGCGCGGCGGCGGCGGTCTCCAGCACGTAGGGATTGGGGTGCTCGCCCAGCGCAGAGCGGCGGATGGCGGGGCGCAGTGCCTTCAGCGCGTCGGAGTGCTGGCCCGCCTGGACGCGCTGCCAGGCCATCTCCGTGGCGATCCACCAGTATTCGGGCGCCATCGCGTAGGCCCGGGCCAGCACCCGGGGATAGTGCGGATGATCCGGTGCATGGATGGCGAGCTGCGCGGCCAGGTTGGTCCAGGCCGATGTGCTCGTAGGGGACCACCCCACCCGCTTCCGGGCCCACTCCAGCTTCAACTCCGTGGACAGGTCCGGGCTCCGGTTGCTGCCGTAGATGGGATGGAAGTTGACGGTGTACGGGCGGCTCATCGGATGCCCCGCCAGCATCCACGGCCTGTACCGGTCCTCTGAGAGCTGCGCGATGAGGTGCGCTGCTTCATGCTCCGGCCCACTCTCGATGACCTGACAGTCGCGCAGGCGGCCATCCACATCCAGCCGGCAGCCGAGGATGATCAGCGCGTACTGGGTGTGGGTGAACCGCGGCTCCCGCTTCATGGGGCGTACCGCCGCGGCCTCAAGGATGACCGAAGGCTGCACCTGCTCCTTCAAGAACACGCACGCCTTCTCGTAGTCCGCGTCGCATGAGGCTCGCAGCTCCCCGAAGGCGCGGCGAAGCTCCGCGTCGGAGGGATTTCCCTTCAGGACCTGGACGACCTCTTCGAAGACACGGGGCGCCTGGTCAGGCTCCAGCTCCACGGAAGGGGCCTTCAAGGAAGCAAACGCGTCGGTGGTGACGAACCCGAAGTTCGTGCCCTGGGCGATGCGGCGCTCATAGGAGCTCGGGTCGTCCAGGTAGGCATCCATGGCCAGCGACAGGTGACCATGACTCGCAGTGGACGGGGGAAGACCGTAGTGGCCACATCCCGTTGAAAGGCACAGCAGGAAGAGGGACAGCAGACGCCAGGACATGGCGCTGGACTGTAGCGCAGGGCCTCAGGGAGTCGCGGGAGCCGACACGGACGTCGTGGCCGCGACCAGGTTCCCCGCGCCGTCCTTCGCCAGGCCGTACAGCTTGATGGCGCCCGTCACGACTGGCAGACGCACCCGCCACGTACCGGGAGTGGTCCCCTTCCGGGACTCCAGCATCGTCACGCGGTCGCGCTCCGCTCGGGCTGACGCGCCCCGGAAGTTGTAGGCGAAGGACACGTCCAGCGGAGTGGCGGAGGTGACGTCGAAGGCCACGGTCGCCCAGTCTTTCTCCAAGCCCCGGACCTCCAGGCGCACCGGCACGGGCAGCTCGGGCGCTGGCTTCACGCCCGTGTACGCCTCCCGCACCGCGTGCCACGCCGGCCGCGTGGACGTACCGGACAGCATGCCCAGCCACAGGCCGGTGTGATCCAACGCCGCGCTGTAGTTGAAGACGAACAATCCCAGACACCGGCCCGCCTGGACGTGGGGAGCCAGGGCGTTGCGCCAGCCGTCCACGATGACGTCGTACTTCTCTCCGTCACCGGGTTCCTGGGGCACGCCGCGAGCGTCCTTGGGGGCCTCCCATTCGCCCTGCGCGCCGAACTCGGTGATGAACCACGGCTTGCGGCCACCAGCCTGTTTCACCGCATCCGCCAGCGCGTGGATGCCCCGGCCGTAGACGTTCAAGCCATACGCATCCAGCGAGGGCACGTACTTCTCCCAGAACGGGATGCCCAGCGTCCAAGCGTCCACGGACAGCACCGGGTGCGCGGGGTCCGCCTTCTTCACCGCGCGGACGACCTTCTCCAGGAAGCGCGCGTAGGCGACCTTGGACGGATCATCCGGCGAATTGAGGATGACTTCGTTGCCCACGCCCCAAGCGAGCACCGCCGGGTGCTCCTTGAAGCGGCGCACCTGCGCGAGAGTGGCCTGGAGTTGCGCCTCACGGCCCTTGGCGTCGCGCACGTAGTCGAACGCGTCGTCATTCTCCATGCCCGGGCGGCCCGGCCGCAGCCACAGTCCCACGAGCACGCGCAGGCCATGTTTGTGCGCGGCATCGAGCAGCGCGGCGGTTTCATCCCCCGTGCCCCAGGTGCGCAGCGTGTTGACGCCCAGGGCCTTGAGTTGCTCGCAATCCTTGTCGAAGTTCGCGGGCCCGCCCGTGCCACTGAAGGTGACTCCCTTCGCCACGTAGGGCTGGCCATCCACCTCCAGCTTCCAGCCCTCCCCTGCCTTCAGGATGGCAGTGCGAGCCTCTACGTCCCACGTGGGAAGCAGGAGCGCGGTCAACAGCAGGATGCCTGCGGCGATGGGGCGGGCAGTGGCCATGACAGAGAGTCTAGCGCGCGTCCGCACTCCCCGAGAGCCCAGACACGAATCAGGGGTCGACCAGTCCTATCAGCAAACTCTCGACATCGAGGACGATGGGGTCCCAGTCCGGCGGTTGTTTCGGCATCGTGCCGTCCCCCACGTGATTGACCAGCCAGGTCTCCATCCGGGCAACGATCACCTGCGCGGTTTCACGCCGGGTCACCAATCCATCCGTCGCCGCCAGCCAAAACTCTCTTGGCCCATACAGGACTTCATTCAACGCATGCTCAAGGTCCGAATCCGACACCTGCTCGAATGCCAGGAGGATCGCCAGTTTCCTGGCACATTCCACCAGGCGCGCCATTTCAGGCCTCGGACCTTCATCCTCAGTGCTCATGAAGCTCCTTATCGGACATGAAAAATCTTGCCCCGCTTCTGAGGCGTCATGTCGAGTACGTCTGAACCCGAGGCTTTCTCCAGAAAGGCCAGGGCTGATTCCAGCGTCTCGAATCTCTCCCTCAACTCAAGAGCATTCTCCTCAACAGCCATCAGCGCCTCAGGGATCTCAAAATAATAGGCAACAAAAACATCCCCTGATCGCTGAACCCCCATGGTCTGGTAGATCGCTTCTCCCTCTCGCACCAGGTCTCTACGCTTCCCCACCTGCTTTCCCGCGTAAATCCACTCACGTAATCGCGCAGGGATGTCCATCACTTCGCCTCCTTGAAACGCTCGCCCGGCCCGACTCTTGTCATTTTCACATCGGTCATCCGTGATGAACTGCGGCGCATTCAGGAGATCGTACCGTGAAGCTCGAAGGAAACGGATGGAGCGGTGACTTCGGCGGTTCCTGTCCGATGCAGGGCGACGGCGAGGTGGACGGCCTTCCGTTCTACTTCCGTGCGCGCTGGGATTCGTGGGAGCTGGACATCGCGCAGCCGGGCTGCGACCCGCTCGACGTCGACGAGGCTGCGATGGCGCGCGGTGAGGGCTGGCGTCACGAAGAGATTTGGCCCGGCGGCCCCTATGACGCGGGCTACATGGAATTGGATGACGTCCAGAGGTGCATGGACCGCGCTGTCGCCCTCTTCCGCGCCAGCCGGCCAGCCACTTCGTAGGCCTGCGTCCCCAGTCCCCAGGTTTCGTGCTACCCCGAAGCCGTGGACCCGCTTGTCACCCACCTCGAACCGGCGCCCCTGGCGGATGAATTGCCAGGTGCGTTCCCGAGCCCCTTCGACGCCGTGGGCCCGCACGCCCTCGCGCGCCGGGCCGCGGAGTCGCTGCAGGCCACGCTTCGCGAGGGATTCATCGCTCCCGGCATTACCAGCGCCGTCCTCCAGGGGCCGGACGGCGGAAAGATGTTCGGCGTGCTCGTGGTTCGGCAGCCGGACGGGACGCTCGGCGTGCTGCGAGCCTTCTCCGCGATGCTCGCGGGACGCTGGGACGTACCGGGCTTCGTGCCTCCCGTCTTCGACCGTGAGGCACGCGCCCGCGTGGAGCCGGTGGCCGACGCCACGGTGAAGTCCCTGCTGACCCGCGCCGAAACCTGGAGGACCTCCGAGGAATTGCGTCGCGTGCGAGAGGAAGATGACGCCCGACAGACACGCGAGGCCACGGAGCGCGAAGCCATGCGCTTGCGCCACGACACCCACCGCCGCCAGCGCCATGAACGTCGCGCCGCCATCGTGGCCATGTCCGCGCTCACGGAGACCGAGCGAGCCCAGGCGCTGCACACGCTCGACCAGGAAAGCCGAGGCGACAAGGCGGAGAAGCGTCGATGGGACGCAGCGCAGGAAGAAGCCCGTCGCCAACTCGCCCCCGCCCGAGCAAAGGCGGAACGACGTGTGCGCGCGCTGGACCGACTGCGGCGCATCGTCTCACGCGGCTTCATGAAGCAGTTCCACGACACCTACGCCATCACCAACGCCCGAGGCGAGACCCGCCCCCTGCGCTCGCTCTACGGTGGCGCGGAGCCCCCATCCGGCGCTGGCGACTGCGCGGGTGCGAAGCTGCTCGCTTACGCCTTCGCGCACGGACTCCAGCCCGTGGCGCTCGCGGAGTTCTGGTGGGGCACGCCTCCCGCGTCCGGTGGCCGCATCCAGGGCGCCTTCTATCCGGCGTGCCGCGACAAGTGCGGCCCCCTGCTCCCATTCATGCAGGAAGGCCTGGAGGTCTCAGCGCCCCGAGTCTTCGTCCCACCGCCCGCGCCCACGCCGGACCTCTCCATCGTCTTCGAGGACGCGTGGCTGGTCGTCATCGACAAGCCCTGTGGCCTGCTGTCCGTGCCAGGCCGGGATGCATCCCTCCTGGACTCGGTGCTCACCCGCCTGCGCGCGCGATACCCCAACGCCACGGGACCACTGCTCGCGCACCGGCTGGACCTGGACACATCCGGGTTGCTCGTCGCCGCGCTGGACAGCCGCACGCACGCGTCCCTTCAACGCCAGTTCCTCCACCGCGACGTGGCCAAACGTTACGTGGCGCTCATCGACGGTCCCGTGCACGGCGGCTCGGGCACCATCACCCTGCCCCTTCGAGTGGACCTGGACGACCGTCCCCGGCAGATCGTCGACCCCATCCACGGCAAGCCCGCGGTCACCGACTGGGAGGTCCTCCACCGCGCGGTGAGCCACACGCGCGTGGCCTTCCATCCACGCACGGGCCGCACGCACCAGCTCCGCGTCCACGCGGCGCACCCTCAGGGCCTGGGCGCGCCCATCATGGGAGACCCGTTGTACGGACACGCGGGCCTGCGTCTGCACCTGCACGCCGAAACGCTGTCCTTCGTGCATCCGGCGACGGGGCAGCGCGTGTCCTTCACCCGCGCCGCCCCGTTCTGAACTTCCGCGTCAGTTGACGAGCAGCACCTTGCCCACGCCGCCCTGCTCCGCGACCTTCTGGGCCTCGCGCGCGTCGTCCAGCTTGAAGGTCCGGCTGATGGGAATCACCAGGTCCCCCTTTGCCGCGCTCACCGCGATCTGCTCGAGCCGACGCGCATCCGGATGAGCCATGAAGCTGCGCACGACGAGGCCCTTCTCCTTCGCGCCCTTCGGCTCACCCAGCACGCTGCCCACGGTCCCGCCGTGCTTCACCTTGTCGAGCACCGCCGCCACGGCCTCACCGCCCACCGTGTCCGCCACCGCGTCCAGCGTGGGCAGCTTCGCGACGTCCTTCGGATCATCCAGCGCGACGACGCCGTCCACGCCCAGCTTCCGGGCCTCCTCCACCTGCGTCTTCCGCACACCCGCCCAGATCTTCGCGCCCCGCGCCCGCGCAGCGAAGACGGCCGAGCGCCCCACCGCGCCCAGCGCGCCAGTGACGAGCACCGTCTCCCCCTGCGAGGGCCGCACGTGCTCCTCGATGAGCTGCGTGCCCGTCAGCGTCACCAGCGGCAGCGCGGCGGCGGCCCGCAGGTCCAGGTTGTCGGGCACCTTCGCCCAGGCCTCCGTGGGCGCGACCACCGTCTCCGCGTAGCCGGCGTTCACCAGGCCCATCACGCGGTCGCCGGGCTCGAAGTCCTCCACGCCCGTGCCCACCTCCACGACCTCACCGGACACGTCGCGCCCGAGGATGGTGGGGAACTTCAGGTCCATCCGCCCCTTCATGTCCCCTCGGCGGATCTTCCAGTCCACCGGGTTGATGCTCGCGGCGGTGACGCGGACCTTCACCTCGCCCGGCCCCACCTTCGGCTCGGGCATCTCCTGCACCGCGAGCACGTCCACGTCCCCATAGCCTTTAAGCACGACCGCTTTCATCCGGGCCTCCACGTAAGCCGAGCGAGGGAAGAGACTTCCAACGTCGGCCCAACGGTAAGCACCCGCGAAGGGGCCGCCATCGTCCGCGACCGCTCGCCCCTCCTCCTGCTTCCCTGGACGGCCGAGGGCCGTCAGCGGGGCTGGAACTCCAGCGCCTCGCGCAGCACCGGATACGTGTCCTCCGCGGCGGTGCTGCCCATGAAGGTGTCCAGGTGGCCGTAGCCCGGCAACATGCGACGCTGGTACCAGCGCGCGCCGTTCGCCTCGCGCAGCCACTGGAAGGTGCGCTCCGTGGACGACGGCAGGTACGTGCGGTTCTGCTCGCTGGAGACGAACGTGATGGGCCGCTGGAAGGGCTCCGGGTCCAGGTAGTCCGGCGGCCGTGCCTGCCCGTAGCGCCGCAGGTTCTCCGCGCGGCCGTAGTCGAACTTCACCGCGTGACCGCCGCGCGACATCTGCCCCAGGTGGCGGAACGTCAGCAGGTTGCACCTACCGAACTGCTCCTCCAACCGCGCGTGCGTCTCCTGGTTGAGGCGCGCGTGCCGGTACAACCGGCCGTACATGAACGACAACCGGTGGCACACCGGGCTGTCACACTCCATCCGCAGGAAGCCCGCCACCTTCGTGAAGGCCGCCTGGAACAACGGCGTGCGGGACGCGTCATCCGGCGTGAGCGAGTCCAGCCCCGCGTCCAGCAGCTCCGGCACCCGCAGGAGCGCCTTGAAGCGCGTGGAGGCCGGCGTGTGGTGGTGCAGCGCCACCTGCGACGCCACCACGGTGCGCACGTCCTGCAGGTGGCCCGCGGCCATGGACATGAAGAACGCCGCGGACCCCGCGCAGTGCACCACCGCCTGCACCGACTCCGCGCCGGTGATTTCGCGGATGCGCCGCACCGCCGTCGGCATGTCGTGGTCCGCCGCGTCGTCCAGCGTGAACTGGCGCAGGGGCAGCTGCACGCTGGCGCGCCAGTCCAGGAGCCACGTGTCGTAACCGTGGCGCACCAGGTACTGGACGAAGTTCTCCTTCAGCGTGGGCAGCATGAACATGCCGCTCCACACGCCCGCGCCGTGCACCAGCAGCACCGGCCCCTTCGTGCCGCCCACGTAGCGGGTGAGCTTGAGGGGCACGCCGTCGCCCGCGAGGAAGTCGTACCGCTCCGCCATGGGCAGGCCCTGGAGCGAGACATCCTGGGACCGCGTCCGCGACACCGCCGCGCTGCTTCGGTAATCAAAAGCCATGGGCCACCGCCTCCGCGATGCGCTCGGCCACCGCGCTGATGGTCATCACCGGATGGAAACCGATGGACGTGGGGATGACGGAGCCATCCGCCACGTACAGTCCGGGGTAGTTGAACACTTCGCCCTCCGTCGACACGACGCCTCGGCCCGGCGACTCCGCCAGGTGCGCCCCGCCCAGCGAGTGCACCGTGAACGGCCGGCGGAACAGCTCCCACGTGACGAGCGGCGCGAACGTCCCGCCATACTGCGAGGCCAGCTCATGCATCGCTGAAGTCATGCGATTCACCAGCGCCACGTTCTCGTTCGCGTAGTCCCACTCGATGTCCAGCCGGTCGCCCTTGAGCACCATGTGTCCGTTGGCATTGTCCTGGCCAATGGCGAACAGGTTGCTCGTGCGCGCCGGATCCACGCCGGTGCCCAGCGGCTTGCTGAACAGCCCCTTGGCGAACGCGCCGTGCAACAGCGGCCATAGCTTCGGCCACAGCGGGGCCCCCATACCGCCCAGCAGGCCCAGCTGCGGCTGCCCCAGCCCCGCGAGCACCGCCGTCGCCGGCCGGTTGAACGTGGCCGTCACCATGGTGAAGCGCGGCGCGGCGTCGAAGAAGCGCATCACCGTGGCCACGTCCGGCCCCTCCCACGGGAGGATCTCCTCGCGGCTGCCGTGCAGCGAGCCCAGGAAGTCGCCGTTGCCGGAGTAGCCGCGGCCCAGCCAATCGCTCACCAGCGGCAGCGTGCGGGCGCGGTCGCGGCTGCGCAGCAATATCTCCACCGTGCCCAGCGCCCCGGCGGACAGCACCACGCGGCTGCCCTCCACGGACGTCTTCTCCCCGGTGGCCAGGTCCTTGAAGTGCACCCGGTAGCCGCCCGCCACGCGCTGCACGTGGGACACGGAGAGGCCCGGCCACACCGTGGCGCCCAGCTTCTCCGCTCGCGCCAGGTAGGTGAGGTCCAGCGTGTTCTTCGCGCCGGACTGGCAGCCGAACTCGCACTCCGCGCAGCGCTGGCACGCCTTGCGGCCCGGGGCGGAGGGCTCCGTCCAGGACACCGCCTGGTCCGGGTCGAACGTCTGGCGCCCCATGCGCCGCGCGGCCTGCTGGAACAGGTCTCGCTTGCGCAACGGGTCGGACGCGGGGAACGGCTTCACGTCCAGTTCGTGCGCCACCTTGTCGTAGTACGTGTCCAACGCCTCGCGGCTGAAGCCCCGGGGCCAGCGCGGATGGTCGAAGACGATGGGGTCCGGCCGCACGTGGATGTTCGCGTAGACGAGCGACCCGCCGCCCACGCCGCTCGCCGTCACCGTGCCGATGCCGGACAGGAAGCGCACGTCATAGAGCCCGCGCGCCTCCGGGCGGATGGGATTGCGCCAGAGCAGCTCGTCCGCGCGAGTGACGTCCCGGGGGAACTGGCCCGGGTTGTACCGGCGGCCCCGCTCCAGCACCGCCACGGACCTGCCCGCCTGCGCCAACCGGAGCGCGGTGATGGAACCGCCGAAGCCGGAGCCCACCACCACCACGTCGTACTTCTTCGCCATGCCCATGGTGTGTTCCCCCTAGTCGAACTTCGCGCGGGCGAAGACGTCCCAGAGCGTGCCCATGAACATGCCGCCGAAGCGCCGCATCGCGTCCGCCTGTTTCAGCGGCGAGGACGTTCCCAGCACGGAGAACGTGGTGAGCTGCTGGAGGAAGTCCGGCAGGTGCAGCCGGATGATGCCGGTGGCGACGATGGGGCCGGTGCGCTCGTGCCCCTTGCGCAGCACGGTGTAGAGCGTGGACGTGTCGCTCCACACGTCGAAGCCCGCGTCGTCGTTGACCTCCTTGTAGCCATCCAGGAGGTACGGCTGGCCATCCACGCCGGTGAAGGGCATCAGATACAGCATGCGCCGCTCGTAGAAGCGCTCCGTGCCCACGAAGAGGTTGAAGACGCCGTTCTCCACCGGCGCGCCCCCGGGCGGCGTGAAGCCGCGCACGTGCAGCGTGCCCTGCACGATGCCGCCGTGTGACTCCTGCGCGAGGAAGCGGTCCAGGTTGGGCAGCGTGATGGTGACGACGAACTCCGCCGTCTGCCCGCCGCGCTGGCCCGCCCGCGCAGCTCCGGCGAAGTCCTCTGGCGACGGGTGGTTCGGCTGGAGGAAGCCCTTCATCCGCTCCGTGAAGCGCAGGCCCACCACCGGCGTGGGGGACACCACCGTGCCTCCGGGCGGAATCACCACGTCGCCCAGCGGATCCGTTCCGGGCACCACCGGCGAGGCCACCGTCTCCACCTCCGGCATCATCCGCAAGCTGACGCGAGGCGGGTACGCGGGCGTGGCCTTCATGGGCGCGCGCTCCGGCGCCACCCAGCCCGGCGCGTCCTTCGCCTCGCGGATGGCCCGCTCCACGTTGAGCTCCGCCACCGCGGCGATGGTGGAGGACGGGTTGACGCCCACGCCCACCGGCAGCGCCGCGCCGTCCATGACGTAAAGGCCGGGATAGCCGTGCACCTGGCCGTCGGGCTTGAGGACGCCGTACGCGGGCTCCTCCGCCATCGCGCAGCCGCCCAGGTTGTGCACGGACACCGGCAGGTGCAGCCGCTCCCACAGCGGGTTGTAGGCGGCGCGCGTGCCCAGCGCTCGGGCCACGTCCTCGCAGAGCTGCTCCTGCGTGCGGTACAGCGGCAGGTTCGCGGGCACGTCCCACTGCACCTGGAGCTCGCGCGTGATGGGCGACAGCGTCAGCCGGCCGTTGGACTTGTCCCGGCCCATGGCCAGGAACACGGCCTGGAAGCGGCCGCGCTCGTTCTCGATGGCGGCCATCTCCTTGGAGCGCGTGCGCAGCACCTTCACCAGCTCGCGCTGGAGCAGGTCCGCCGGGAGCGACATGGCGCGGTCGGGGTCCATGGCCACCATCAGCCCCGCGGCCTGCACCGGGTGCCCGCCCTCCTGGAAGAGGAACCAGGTCTTGTCCTTGCCCTGCCCTTCGTCCACCACCATGCCGGTGGTGATGGTGGGGCCCACCGCGGGATCCCACGGCTCCTTCGTGTCGAAGGCGAAGGCGAGGAAGTCCCCGTTGGCGGAATAGCGCGTCCCCAGCCGCGCGCTCAGGTCCGGCAGCGTGCCGTGCACGTCGCGGTTGCGCAGCAGCAGCTCCGTGGAGTTCACCGCGCCCGCGCACAGGAAGACGCGGCGGGCGTCCACGGTGCGCTGCATGCCGGCGCTGGCGTGGTCGGTGAAGGTGACGCGGTAGCCCGGCGACAGGGGCTCGATGCGGGTGACCTCCGCCTGGGTGGTGACCTCCGCGCCCCGCTGTTCGGCGACGGCCAGGTAGTTCAGGTCCAGGGTGTTCTTCGCGCGGCGGTTGCAGCCGATGTCGCACTCGCCGCAGTAGTTGCAGCCCTCCTGGAGCACGCCGAACTTGTTGGGCAGGGGCTCGCCCGCGGGGGCGAAGCGCACGGCGAGGTTCGGGTAGAAGAACTGCGCCTCGCGGCCCAGCTTCTTCGCCACCTCCTGCATCCGCTTCGTCTTGGGCGGCAGCCCGCGCGCGGCGGCGGTGATGGGCTGCACGTCCAGCATGTGCGCGACCAGGTCGTAGTACGGATCCAACGACTCCCGGCTGTAGCCCTCCGGCCACCCGGACGCGAACACGTCCGGCGGCGGGCGCAGGTGCACGTTGGCGTAGATGAGCGAGCCGCCGCCGTACCCCGCGGCCTGAACCACGCTCATCCCCTTGAGGAGCTTGATGTCGAAGAGCCCCTGCCGGTGCTGCCACAGCCAGCCGTTGCGAGGGTCCTCGAAGTCGCGAGGGAAGCTGCCCTTCGGGTAGCGCAGGCCACGTTCGAGCACGCGCACGGTCAAACCCGCCTGCGCGAGCCGACAGGCCGCCACCGCGCCGCCAAACCCGGTGCCGATGACCAGGGCGTCGTATGCCGGTGCCATGTTCCCCCTCGGGTGCGGTCCCTGGGGAGCAGGGATCCGGAAGCGCGACCCGGGAACGTCCAGGTGAAGGACGGACCTGACTCTACAACGGGTCACCCCCGTTTCCTTGAGGCCGGCCCCCCTCCACGGATCAGCATTTTTCGCTCTGGAGAACTGGATTCCATGATCAGCACGGATAGGTTGGCGGGCGAGCGGGCAGATGGCTCGCTTGGACGCGCGACGTCATGGCCATGGCCCGGTACCATCGGCGCGGAACGACCTTTCCCATGAACGCGGACGAGTGCCAGAAGCGGGGTCACCGGAGGTGGTGACGGACGAGGAGGTCCCGGCGGCGCCGACGGCGACCGCGCCCTCGGTGGATCCGCTGGTGGGGTCGACGATTGGCGAGTTCGTCATCCGGGAGCGCGTGGGCGCGGGAGGGATGGGGGTCGTCTACCGGGCGGAGCACCCGCTGATTGGCAAGCACGCGGCCATCAAGGTGATGCGCGCGGAGCTGGTGTCCCCGGAGCAGGAGCAGCGGCTGCTGGTGGAGGCGCGGGCGGTGAACGCCATCCGGCATCCGGGCGTGCTGGACATCTTCAACTTCGGGACGCTGCCGGACTGCCGGCCGTACGTGGTGATGGAGTTGCTCCAGGGCCAGTCGCTCGCGGACCGGAT
This sequence comes from Corallococcus sp. CA041A, assembly GCF_003612075.1. Classification (NCBI taxonomy): domain Bacteria; kingdom Pseudomonadati; phylum Myxococcota; class Myxococcia; order Myxococcales; family Myxococcaceae; genus Corallococcus; species Corallococcus sp. CA041A. The sequence continues at coordinate 8,923 of NZ_RAWF01000053.1, read as the reverse complement.
GCGCGAGCAGGACCGGATGGACGTGGGGACCACGGCCTGGGTGTTGGAGCATGTCCTCGCCGCGCTGGGGGCCGCGCACCGGGCGGGAGTGGTGCACCGGGACCTGAAGCCCGCGAACGTGTTCCTGATGGAGCAGCCGGACGCGGCGCCGCTGATCAAGCTGGTCGACTTCGGCATCGCCAAGGTGATGCAGGAGCATGACGCGCTGGCGCGGGCGGACCGCTCCACGGTGGGGACGCCGGACTTCATGGCCCCGGAGCAGATTCGCGGCGGAGAGGTGGGCCCGGCCGCGGACCTGTACGCGCTGGGCGTCATGGCGTTCCACATGCTCACGGGCACCCGGCCGTTCCAGGGTGACAACGTGCAGGTGATGTTCGCGCACGTGGAGCAGATCCCTCCCCGGGTGTCGTCGCGGGTGGAGGGGATTCCGCCGGAGCTCGATGAACTGGTGTCGCAGTTGATGGAGAAGGAGCCCGCGAAGCGGCCCGCGACCGCGACGGCCGTGCGGATGAAGCTCCGGGGGCTGGCGCGACCGCCCGTGCCGTCCGTGAGCGTGGAGCCGGAAGCGCCACCGCCGCCGAGCGTGGAGTCGCGGACCGTACCGCAGGTGCCCACGACCCTCGTGCCGCCGGGGCGCCGGAACGGGGTGTCCGTCGCGGTGGCGGCGGTTGCCGGTGTGGCGCTGCTGGGGTTGGGGTACTGGTGGGGGACGCAGACGCAGGTGATTGCGCCGCCGCGACCTTCCGAGCCGGTGACGGTGGAAGCGAAGCCCGCGCCTCCGGTGGAGCCGCCGCCAGTCACTGCGACGCAGGCCCCTGCCGAAGAGCCGCCCGAGGTCATCGCGGAAGAAGCGCCTGTAGAGGAAGAGACCGCGACAGCGACCCTGGCGAAGTCCACGAAGTTGCCGCCATTGCCAGCGGGAACTGCCTCCGAGAAGAAGATGGAGCAGCGGCTCGCAGGTCTGTTCAAGCTCCTGCTGGCGCGGGCGAAGGACGTGGATGCGGAGGGAGCGCTGCGCGGCAAGCTGATCCAGCAGTACCGGGCCGCCACGGACGCGACGGACGCCGAGCGTGCGCGCATCCATGTCGCGCTGGATGACATCGAGAAGGACCTGACCCAGCGCATCGCACTGCACGACGCGCCCCCGGCGCCCGTCGTCGTTGTCGCGCCCCCGGAGCCGCCCAAGGTTCCGGCGCTCGTGATTCCCAAACTCCCCACCCTGCCCCAGGGCAATGCCTCCGAGCAGAAGCTGGCCCAGCGCATGGACAAGCTGGTCGCGGAGCTGCGCAAGCGCACGCAGAACCAGGACGTCGCGCCGGAGCTCACGAAGCAGTTGGTGGACATCTACAAGTCCGCGGCGAACGCCACGACCGCCACCGAGCGCATGACCGTGCATCAGGCCTTGGATGCGTGGCAGGAGCGGTTGACGACGCGCTTCCCGCGCTGAGCATTACGTCCAGGGGATCCACGGAAGTCCCAAACCCTCAACATCCCCATGACGGGCCCTGGCAGGAGGCGTCATGAGGGATTCCCCGGAGGTAACGGGGAGGAAAAGGACCGGCTCACTGCAAGTACAGGAGACCCCGCGTCGACTGGCGGACGAGCGAACAACCGGCAAGCCCACAAGGCACGCGACGGCGTCCCCGGGCTCACGGTACTGTCACCGCAAAACGAGCTTTTCAATGAAGACGCGAAGAATTCCGGAGACGGGGGCACACCGGGCGCTGACGGAACGGGAGGTGCCGGTGGCGATGGCATCCACTGCGCCGAAGGCGGATCCGCTGCTGGGGGCGCAGCTGGGTGAGTTCATCATCCAGGAGCGCATCGGCGCCGGTGGGATGGGGGTGGTGTACCGGGCGGAGCACCCCATCATTGGCAAGCAGGCCGCCATCAAGGTGTTGCGCTCGGAGTTGATGTCGCCAGAGCAGGCGCAGCGGTTGCTGGTGGAGGCGCGGTCGGTCAACGCCATCCGTCACCCGGGCATCCTGGACATCTTCAACTTCGGGTCGTTGCCGGACGGGCGGCCGTACGTGGTGATGGAGCTGCTCCAGGGCCAGTCGCTCGCGGCCGTGCTGCGCGCGCGAGGCCGGCTGGACGTGGGGACAGCGGTCTGGATGTTGGATCAGATCCTCTCGCCGCTGGGGGCAGCGCACCGGGCGGGAGTGGTGCACCGGGACCTGAAGCCGGCGAACGTGTTCATGGCGGAGCGGCCGGATGCGGCGCCCATGCTCAAGCTGGTCGACTTCGGCATCGCCAAGGTGCTGCAGTCGCACGAGGGACTGACGAACGCGGACGGGTCCGTGTTGGGGACACCGGACTTCATGGCGCCGGAGCAGGTCCGCGGAGGCGCGGTCGGCCCGGCCACGGACCTGTATGCGCTGGGCGTGATGGCATTCCAGATGTTCACCGGCGAGCGCCCGTTCCAGGGTGACAACGTGCAGGTGATGTTCGCGCACGTCGAACAGGCACCGCCGCCGCCCTCGTCGAAGGTGGAGGGTCTGCCGCCGGAACTCGACGCGCTGCTGCTCCAGTTGCTGGAGAAGGATCCGGCGAAGCGCCCTGCATCCGCGGAGGAGGTGCGGCACAGGTTGAAGGCGCTGTCGCTCGAGCGGCCGCCGGGCGCGATGGGGCCGTCCGTGCCGGTGGAGCCAAAGCGGGAGGAGCCCACGTCTCCGACGGCGCCCCAGCCGCCGGGGCTCGCGGTGATGCTCGCGGATCGCCGGAAGGTGGCACCGCTCGCGGCGGTGGCGGTCGCGACGGTGGCGCTGCTGGGCACGGGGCTGTGGTGGATGACCCGGCCCGCGGAGACGCCGCCCACGGTGGAGCAGCGTCTGCCCATGCCGCTCCCGCCCGTGGTGAAGGAGTTGGAGCCGGTGGTGCCACCCGCGCCGGAGACGGTCGTGAAGGCCGAGCCCGAGACCGAGGCCGAGCCCGAGACCGAGCCGGAGGCACCCGAGGAAGAGGCGCCGGAGACGGAGGTGAAATCAGGACTGCCTTCGCTGCCGCTCACGACGGCGTCGGAGAAGAAGCTGGCGCGGCGGTTGTTTGGTTTGTTCAAGCAACAGCGGGCGCGGGCGAAGGACGTGGACGAGGACGGAGCATTGCGCGGCAAGCTGATCCACCAGTACCGGGCCGCCGCGGATGCGACGACGGAGGCCGAGCGTGCGCGGATCCACGTGGCGCTGGATGGCATCGAAAAGGAACTGACGCAGCGCATCGCCTTGCATGACGCACCGCCCGTGGTCGTCGTCCCAGAGATGCCCAAGGTCCCGCCACTCCTGCTGCCCTCGCTGCCCTCCCTGCCCCGGGCCAGTGGGCCTGAGCAGCGATTGGCACAGCGGTTGGACAGACTGGTCGCGGAGCTGCGTAAGCGCACGAAGGGCCAGGACGTCGCGCCGGAGCTCACGAAGCAGTTGGTGGACATCTACCGGTCCGCAGCGAACACCACAACCGCCACGGAGCGCATGGAAGTGAATCAGGCGCTGGATGCGTGGCAGGAGCGATTGACGACGCGCTTCGCGAAGTGAATGGGCGGCAATTGCTGGCGGGTATGACTTCATATTCCGGCAGTCATTCACGACCCGTCGTTCGCATAGCTAGTGCCGACTATATCATCTGAGGAGCGAAGAGGCACCGCCATAGGCCATTCGCGCACGGCCCCTCATATAAAGTCCGTCATTCGCTCATCCCAGTCTGGACCGGCTAACCGAGAAACACCTCCTCGGCGGAGTTCTGCTCATCGTTCGGCTGTCCCCTCCGGACTGGAGACCTCTTTGGGCAGGTGCTTTGGCCCAAAAAGGGGGGGGGCAATCGGCCAAGCTCGCGCGCAACTCGATGGCACCACCTGTAGACCGAGTAGGTCCCCAGTACCGGCAAGGAAGAACAGCTGGCAGCAGGGCCTTGTCCTCTTTTAGGGGGACCCCCTGGTGGTATGATGTCTGCTGCACACTTAACTACCAAAACATGTCCCGGAGCCCCCTTGGCTTATCGACCAATCTGCGCTGAATACGCAAAGCGTCTTGCCACGCTTGAGGGAGATGACTTCCAACTCGAAGTGTGCACCTTGCTCAGTCGCAACTTCTTCGGATTCCAATTCATACCAGACAAACCAAGCGGCGACGGCGGGTTGGATGGGCTCTCCCACAACCACACAGTGGGCTATTGCTGCTATGGGCCAGAAATCGCAGGAGCAGGGCTCACATCCGCCGACATCAAAACCAAAGTACTCTCGAAATTCTACTCAGATCTTCGGCGAATATTCGAACTTGATTTCCCACCAAGTGCAAAAAAGAACGCCACGCCAATCCACTCGGAAAACAAGAAGCTCAGCAGCATAGTTCGCCCAGGATCGAAGCTCACCCAAGTCACCCTGTGCTGCTCTTGGTTCGAAGACAACACAATCATCGGCCCGCTAAACGCAAAATTCGATGAATACAAAAAAATCAGCAAACTCAACTATATCGACCCAGCCTGCACATTAACATTTCAAGGCCCCCATCAAATCTCAACCAGCTACGCAGTAGACGACCAGGCAATGCTACGCCTTGAGCAACCAGATCTCATGAAGGCACTAAACAAAACCCCTATAGCAAGTACACAGCCGCCACCAGATCTCAGCGCCTTTGAAGAAAAAATGCAGGTGCTTGCCGACACATTCCCTCAAAAGAAAAACAGCATCAACAGCATCAGGAAGCGCCTACTTGAAGATTGGGGCAAGAGCCTTCAGGTCTCAGAAAGCCTCAACAACACCGCCCCAAATATATACAAGAAATACGAAAATCTCATCAAAGACGTAGCCAACAAAGCCCTGGAGCAATCCATGACGGCAGGGCCATCCGACTTCAACACCATTCTATCCAAATTTCGCGAAGGGATTGCACTGCGCCTAAAAGACGAATTGCACTTTCCTCCCGAGGAAATTCAGAATATCGCCGCCCAGCTTACTGCTCAACTAGTCGGCGAATGCCCTATCGACTGGAGGCCCTAGGTGACTCATCCGCTCGACGAACTCTCTGAATTACTCCTCACATCAAACCTGCGGCCACAGCTCATTCCCAGCCGCATCTCTCGGCCTTTCTTCTATGACGCAACCTACAATTTCAGCATTATTTCTTGCGTCATCATGAATCTAGGCTCACCCCAAAAACAAGATCGGCAAACCTGGCAAATCAACAACTCCATTCTAAAATTCTGTCATTTTCTCGCAGTACGACCGGTCCTACTGAAAGACTTTCGCATCTGGCATGAGCACAACTCCCAAAAATCAAACCTTGAGCTTGAGACATGGCCAAGGCTTCCACGCGGATTTCTAACAGACGACACACAGGCCGCCGCGGCGACTTTCCTCGTAACAACTGGAGCCCTGCAGCGCACAGGCAAATACACCACACTCAAGGCAACCAGCGACAACAAACTCCTTCACCTCCTCAAAACAGTTGAAGAACAGCAGCTCTTCCAGAACGAAAGACGCACAATTCTCCAGCTCAAGGAGATGAAAATCACACAAACCATGCTTGGTGTCGCATGATAAGAATAAACAGCATCAAGGTCTCCGGAGTTGCCGGAGGGAAGCAATTCGCCGGACACATCAGCGTGAAATCCGGAATGCACGTTATTGCCGGCGAAAACGACTACGGCAAGACGCTAATCTCGACCGCCATCGCTTGGTGCCTAGCCCTAGAGCCGATGTACGGAGTAAGACCGGGAGACAATGCCATCTTCTCATCTGGGGTTCGCGAACGAATCGAACTGCACGGAGACAAGACATATCCAATCGAAACATCAGCCGCCGAAATAGAAATTACCATCCACGGCAAAGGCACATATCGCCTACGCCGTCCAATCATCGGAGAGAAAACGAACTACATCACAATCTCCGAACATAACGGCAAGACATTTGACACTGAGAGGAACTTGATTGTAGGCGGCGGAAGCCTCAAGAACGAGTCAACTGGCTTCCAACACTGGCTCTTCAAAATGGCCAATCTACCTCACGCCGAGGTGATGACATCCAAGGGGACTCCCAGCGAAATCTACATCGAGAACTTGGCTCCCCTTTTCTTCATTGAGCAAACCGAAGGCTGGAGCGATCTCCAAAGCCTTCAAATCTATCGATACGGACAAATATCAATAAATGAAGCAGTCATAGAGTATCTACTTGGCTTGGACACCCGCCTAGGACACCGCTTCGCAAAACAAGCAGCAGACTCCAGGAGCGGAGAAATAAGGCAGGAAGCAATCCACATCTTAACTCAGGTGAACAGATTCATTACCTCTAACGGTTGGGACGAACTACTTCCCACGAAGCTTTCGCTAGATACGTTAGGGGAGCGCCTTGGCGCACTTAAACTCTCAGAATATCTCCTAGAGAAATTCAACTGGTCGCCAGCAGAAGAGCACAAACAACTCACGGCAAAAACCGGGCAACTACGGACCGCGCTCAATAGAGATCGAACCGCCTCGCAAGGCGCCTCTCCTGTAGCGGCAGTCTCATCGCGCGCAATCCAACTCAAAGAGGCAATTCACCAAAAAAAACAGCTAATCAACACCCTGCGACAGCAACTTCTCGGCCAAGAGGAACTCATCCAAACAACTGAAACCAGAGTCTCATCGGCCAAAGATTTGCTACACCTAAAACGGAACAATATTGGCTTTCCACAGCACACAGAGTGCCCTACCTGCATGCGGGCCCTGGATGTTGAAGAACTAGACCTCGACAACCAAGGACTGGACACAATCACCAGGCATATTTCCACCCTTGAAAGGGACCGAGACGCACTAAGAACCTCTCTATCAGCGACGCGTACAGAGATAGAAGGAGCGGTTCGCGAACTCGCCAATGCAGAGGACGAGTTCTTCGCCGCAGAAAGAAATCTTGAACTCATGCAATCTGCCGCGGGCCCGCAGCGCGAAGCCCTTGTGGGAACAGCCATTCAGATTATTGACCTAGAACGCAGTATTGAGCGCAATCGCAAGGCGGCAAACGACCTGCTCGAACTCCAGAAGCTGATAGACGATTGGAATATCGTATTTTCGACTTTCTCGAGAACCCTGGAAGAGAAGGACTCTCGACTGGATGCGGCAAAAGAATCTGCGTTTATAGCAACCTTCCGGAACACACTGCTTGACTTGGGATATGCGAAGCTCTCAGAATCATCCGTGAAGACTGTTCGCCTAGATGAACATTATACGCCATACCTTGAACACCGCCGCTTGCGTTCAATCGGCTCAGGTAGCGATCGCGCACGACTAGTTTGCGCGTTTTCCGCTGCGCTTTTGCAAACCAGTCTAAATCTCGGAGGGCACCACCCAGGGCTGCTTTTGTGGGATGAGCCGCTTCAACAGAACCCTGATGATGCCCATCGAGCGATTTTTTGCGACACGCTCATAGGATTAGCCAAACACCTCACCGGCGGACAGCTCTTGATAATGACTCACCTTCGCGAAGATGAAGTGAAGGTGCTCAAAAGATCCGAGATAAACCTCACAGTGCTCCCATCTCACGAGCGTTTTTTGCGAGTCATTAACTAGAGAGCAGTTTTGATGAGGCTCAGCTAGACAGATTAGCCCCGGTCCTCCTCGTCCGCCTCATCCAGCCCCTCCGGCGACTCCAGCAGCCGCCGGGCCCGCTCCATCATCTCCACGACGATCTGCCCGGCGGGCTGCACGGTGTCGATGCGCGCCATGCTCGCGCCTCCCGCCGGGAGACTCATCTCCTCCAGGTCCCCCTGCGTGTCCGGCGTGGGCAGGAACGAGCTGAACTTCGGCATCACGTACTGCACGTCCAGCACGCCCGGGAACAGCCGCGTCGTCCCGATGGCGTCGGACTCCGCCGTGGGCGGCGCGCTCGACTCGCGCCCCGCCCACTCGCGCACCACGCGGTTGCGGATCACCCGCATTCGCTTGCCCGGCCACTCCGGCCCGAACAGCGTCGTCATCGCCGTGTCGCCCGCGTCCCCGTCCACCAGCCGCTCCTTGTAGAGCGGATGCGCGTACGCCTCCACCGACGCCACCAGCCGCGTGCCCACCCAGACGCCGTCCGCGCCGTGATGCAGCGCGCGCGCCGCGCTGAGTCCGTCCGCGATGCCTCCCGCCGCCAGCACCGGCACCGCGTCCGTCAGCTTCCGGAACTCCTTCAGCAACACCAACGTCGGCGTGCTGCCCAGGTTGCGCCCGCCCGCCTGCCGCCCCTGGGCGATGAGCCCCTGCACCCCGGCGTCCAGTGCCTGCCTTGCCAGCTCCACCGTGCCTGCCTGCACCCAGACCCGCGTCCCCGCGGCCTGCAGCGCTTGAATCCATTCGCGCGGCGGCAACGCCCAGTGGAACACCACCACCGGCACCTTCGCCGCGATGCACGTGTCCATGTGGTCCCGCGTCGTGAAGCCTTGCGGCTCCAGCCGGTCCACGATGAAGTCCACGCCGTAGGGGCGCTGCGTGCCCGCCTGGATGGCCTTCAGCCGCGCCTCCAGCACGCCCGGCGGCTCCGGCGCCGTACCCAACATTCCCAGGCCGCCCGCTTCCGACACCGCCACCACCAACGGAGGCAGGGACACGAACGCCATGCCCGCTCCGACGAAGGGATAGTGGATGCCCAGCTCGCGCGTCAGCCGCGTCCTCAGCGTGTTGCCCTCCAACACGTAGATGGGCTTCGACTTCGGACGGGCCTCCAGGCCCGCGGCATCGGACTCGCCGTCCGCCAGCGACGCCTCGTCCTCGGAGGAAGCAGAGGGCTGGCCGGGTCGTCCGTCGTTCGCGCCGTTCATCGCGTCTCCCGAAAGGGTGCTGACGTACCGAGCCTTCAAGATTAGCAGTGCCTCCCCCTGATTCAGCCGCGGCCGGGCGGGGCCGTGCTCACTGGCCAGCAGAGCGGCCTCACTCCTCCGGGATGAGGCCGCCGGGCCCCAGCCCCGCGTCCGTCAGAACC